>JBJOQE010000081.1:0-16806 GCA_046050105.1 Candidatus Parcubacteria bacterium | reverse complement strand
TGGTATCACCATCGCCTGCAAGTAACATGAGTCGTAACACGGGCCACCCTGGCTCGTGTTTTTGTATTTCACCTCGTTTTAAATAGGACGGTCCTGTTGATTTAGTACATCGCCCACCCTCGCTCGCCACGAGAGTGGTATGTTAAACGGTTGCGTGCCGCCCCCATTTCGCGTAGTATCGCTGCCAGAAACGAGTTGGGAGGCCATATGGCACAGTTTACATCTTTAGAAAAAGCACTCATTAAGAATGCACGAAAACGTCATGCAGAGGAAATCGGTAAGTATGTGGTGGTCATACCTGAAACAGGAGATTCTTTCGTAGGGCGAGATCATAAAGAGGCTAGTCAGAAAGCAATGTACTACTATGGTTATCCTGCGGATTACGACTCCGCTTTAACCGGTAGGTATGGACGGCGTATTATTGGCTTCAATGTCAATCTTCCAAAGTTTAGTAGTGTGCTTGACTATGTATGTTTTCAAGCCGCACAGGTACGGTGGGCAAAAGGATATCGCAGAGAACTATTCTGATCAAGGAAGCTAACGCAGGTTCTGAAACCTGCGTTTTTTATTACCAAAAGATACTCAGGGTGTGCCACTTTTCAACACAGTGCCGGACCCTCGGGGTGCTAGAATACAGAGGTGCATTTAAAATCGCTTGAAATAGCGGGGTTTAAGTCTTTCGCAAAGAAGACTGATCTTGCGTTTACCACCCCCATCACGGGTATTGTGGGGCCGAATGGTTCGGGTAAATCAAACGTCGCCGAGGCGTTTCGTTTTGTGCTCGGCGAGCAGTCCATCAAGTCACTCCGTGGAAAGCGTGGTGAGGATCTTATATTTAACGGCTCGCCAAGCCAGGCGCGAGCAAACCGTGCCTCAGTAAAAATTGTACTCGACAATTCCACAAAAGTATTTCCACTCGATTTTAGCGAGATCGCCATCGAGCGTGTGGTCAATCGCGACGGCGTGAATGAATACCTCATCAACGGCTCGCGCACCCGTCTTAAGGATGTACAGGAGCTTTTGGCGTCTGCCAACATTGGTCCTACTGGCCACCACATTATTTCTCAAGGCGAGGCAGATCGTATTCTCTCTTCATCTCCACGCGAGCGTCGAGAAATGATTGAAGACGCACTCGGACTCAAGGTGTACCAATACAAGAAAGCTGAGAGCGAAAAGAAGTTGGTGAAGACGACCGAGAATATTGCGCAGGTGGAGTCGCTTCGGCGAGAAGTTGCCCCTCATCTCCGTTTCCTCGAGCGTCAAATGAAGAAGATGGAGCGCGCACTTGAGCTCCGTACCACGCTCACTACCTTTTATGCAGAATACTTGAGGCGCGAAGATGAGTACTTAGCCTTTCATCACGACCGTCTCATGGCGGCGAGGCGAGAGCCAGTCGCCGCCCTTGCAGACCTGGAAGAAAAACTTGCGCGGGCCAAAGAAAAGCTCAGTGCTGAAGATAAGGACGAAAAGCGTGATGCGCTCGTGCATCTTGAGAGTGGCATTCGCGAAGTGCGCGAGGAGCGCCAGCAAAATTTGCGTGAGAGTGGCAAGGTGGAAGGGCAGGTCGCCTACCTTGAGCGCGCCATCTCAGAGCTTGAACGCGGAACCACCGACGTGGCGAGTATTTCTGTGCCACTCACCCAGGTGAATGCGCTTGTGGCAACTGCCGAGGAAGACGCACAGCGTGCCGAAAATATTGATGATGTGGATGGCATTCGTGAGATAGTGCGCGCTGTGGTGGGTAGACTGAAAGAGTTTGTATCTGAAGCGTCTCGCGGAACGGTGAAGGACGAGCACCGCATTGCGGCGTTTAGGGAAGAGCTCACCATTTTGGGTAAAACAAAAGAACGCAACGATAGTATTCTCGCTGCTATTGAAGAAAAGGAAACAAAGCTCCGTGGAGAATACGATGCGCTGAAGCAGGCCATTGAAGCTGAGGCAAGCGAAGGGCGTACCGCAGAGCGCGAAGTGTTTGAAATTATGGGGGCTGAGCGTTTGATTGAGGGAAAGATTGCCGACATCGACCGTGACCTCCGTACACTCGAACGTGACCGGTTAGATTTTAAGCGTGAAATTGAAGAAGCTATGTCGCTCATTGGGCGCGCTGCCGCGGATTATTTTTCTGTGGAGCTCAAAGACGAAACGGGAACACTGCTCACACGTGAGGTGATTGCCGCAGAGCCTCGCGATGTCCAAGAAAACCGCAGGCGCGAGCTGGAAAAGATGAAAATTCGCCTCGAGGAGCTTGGTGGTGCGGGCGGGGAAGATGTCGTAAAAGAATACACAGACGCCAAAGCTCGCGATGAGTTTTTGGCCAAGGAGATCACTGACCTTGAAGCGTCAGTGGTGTCACTTCGCTCTCTTATTGAAGACCTCACCCGTGAGCTCAACACGCAGTTTATCACTGGCATCGAAAAGATAAGTAGCGAGTTTAATACCTTCTTCGGCATGATGTTCCAAGGCGGTACCGGTGCACTTATGCGCGTTGCTGAAAAAAAGAAAAAAGAATTAGAAGACGAGGATGACACAGAAGAAGTAGAGGAGGGTATTGAGGTAGACGTGAAGCTTCCGCATAAGCGCATTCGAGGCCTTGAAATGCTTTCAGGTGGCGAGCGTGCACTTACCTCTATTGCGCTTATCTTTGCGATGAGCCAGGTGAACCCACCGCTCTTTGTGATTTTAGATGAGACCGACGCGGCGCTCGACGAGGCAAACTCAAAGCGCTATGGTGACATGGTCTCAGCGCTCGCAACCCGTTCACAACTCATCCTCATCACCCACAACCGTGAGACCATGTCGCGCGCTGGTGTGTTGTACGGTGTGACGATGGGTGGCGACGGTATTTCGAAATTGCTTTCGGTGAAGTTTGATGAAGCGGCGAGTGTTGCAAAATAATGTTAATTTATTAATACATCATGAATGAACCTGAGGTAGTAGTACCACAAAGTACTGAAGCAAAACCAGAAGCGCATACGACCATTGAGTTTTTTGTCCCTATTCTCATATTTTTTGGTGTGCTGGCGATTTTTTTGCACACTGAGGGCATTTTCCGCATTACTGATGTGCCGTCGTATGTGCGCACGATACTTGCGCCACAAGCAGTAGGGCCGTCGATGGGCATATCTGACGACGCACGGTATCCAGACCCTGTGGGGCAAGATGTGTCCGTAGGAGATGAGGGTGTAATGATGCCTGATGATATGCCGGCGGAAGATGTGTATGCGTTCCCAACGCTCCAGTCTTCAGGTGAAGATTATGCATCCTACTATCAGAATCTTCGCACACAAGAAGGGGTGACATGGCTTGCACAGCCAGAGCCACTCCGTGCGCTGGGTCTGGTATCGGGTTGGTGGAATGCATCAACAAATGCATCGCCCATTGAGCTCATGTACTTTAAGATTGGTGATGATCGCGGTAAGGCCATCGTCATCACTTTTTTGCCGTGCGATGGCATTTGCTTTGTCTCGAACAGCAGTTGGCTCGTGTTTAAAGAAGGGGTGACACCCGGTACGTATGAGGTGCTCACCCGGCATACGCCATCGGTGGATTGGAGCCAGGTCAATAGCACTGCACCAGATGTGTGGCCAGGGATAGTTTTCTCTCACACACAGCAAAACAACACCGATGCGTATGAGAATCTCGTACCGCCGCTTAATCTAAATGATGTGCTAGTGGGTAAGCAAGGTTCGCTCACGAAGAGTCAGGCAGTATCCCCCTATGACTTCTCAGCGAATACAGCGCTGAACCCTCTGCGCAAGAAGGAAGGCGAGGGAAGTATTGCTACTGATGTTGAGTTTGTGCAAGATACGCTCTATGGCCCGCTCTTTCGCATCAAGCGCGCCAGTATCAGCTTCGAAGAAACAGATCCATTTGAAACGGGCCGCACACAGCTAGCCACCTACCTCCTTCGTCTACCCGGGGGTGTGGTGATCCGGTACAACGAGCAACTCTCTTTTATGGGCGATGATGGAGTACCACAGTTTGTGTGGAGTGATGGTACCAAGAATACTGACCCCTACCGTGCAGATGGGCGTGCAAGTTGTGGCGCCATGGGTGCTGTGGAGGTGGTGAGTAAAGATGATGCGACACGTTTGGCGGACGAGATAGTGCAAATAGGTAGTACCAACACCGGTGAGCCGGTCTATGGTGTCGTTAATCCAAGCCACTGGCTGGTTACTGTTGTGTTTGGAGAGGACGCGCGCCAGCGATACAACACTGCAACTGGCGAGATGGAAGCTGTGCGTGTCGACGAGTTTCTATCAGCCAAAGGTCTCGTTTTGTATAAGGATGCGTTTGGGCAATACGTCGTACTCATGAATACCCGCTTTGGCGGTGGCGCTGAGTGCGGCAAGCCGGTGATTTACCTCTACCCAGAGACAACGACTGCCGTGTCGGTTGCAGTTGGTGCAGAGATTACCAAGTCTACCCCACGCTACCGTGACGGCTGGGAGGTCGTAGCAGAGCCAGATGGCACCCTCACTCACGAAGAGGGTACATTCGACTCGCTGTATTGGGACGGCATCGGCCATGGTTCCTACCCTGCCATTGATCGTGGATTCATCGTGAAGCGCGATGATGTGGAAGCTACGCTCACAGACCATCTTGCACAGCTCGGCTTCATCGATCACGAGATTGAGGACTTCCTCGAGTATTGGATGCCACTGATGCCCGATACACCCTACGTGAGGTTGACGTGGCTTGGTACACACGACATGAATGCGCTCGCACCACTGACGATTGCACCAAAACCCGACACACTCATTCGCGCATTCCTCGACTTTGAAGGTGTCGCGCGTCCGTATTACCTCCCTTCACAACGCTTGAGTGCTATTCCGCGCGTTGGATTTACCGCCGTGGAGTGGGGAGGACTGCTCCGCTAATATGCGTGGTTGTGGGCAATATCTAGGGCGCTCTTACCTGGGGCGATGTGTCGTGGTGCTTTGTGTTCTCGTGGTGTGTGCGTGGGCACTGTGGCATGTGCTGCCGGCGCAACATACAGCATCGGTTTCAGGTGCGGTGCTACCTCATCACGATGTGGTGCGCGATATACGAGCGGACTTTCTCAAGACACTCGCTACAAAGGTGACACCCAAAACCATTATTCTGGTATCACCCAATCATTTTGGTGTAGGTGGTACAGGGGTTGCCGTGTACAGCGAAGCGTTGACCACAGTGTACGGAAACGTGCCACAAAACGAAGAGGTGATTACCGCACTATCGTCAGCGGGTTTTTCGGTGGACAATGCCGCTTTTGAGTTTGAGCATGGCATACGTTCACCACTTGCTGATATAGCGCGCTATTTTAATGGCATACGTGTGGTGCCACTGATGATAAAAACTGATGTGACCTACGATGAAGTGGTACGACTGGGGGAAACGCTTAAGGCTGCATGCGAAGAGTGCTTGATGCTAGCGTCTGTTGATTTCTCACATTACCAAACTGCACAGGTGGGCGCCCTCCATGACGAGGTGAGTATACGTGCGCTCATGCGTACCGATGCACAGTACTTGTTTTCTGCTCCTGAGATAGACTCGCCACAGACATTGGCACTTTTAGGGTGGTGGGCGCGTGCACAGGGAACACCCTCGTTTATGCTTGTGCACCATACCAACTCCGGCGAGATACTTCCACAGTTTGCCCATGAGACGACCACGCACCTCATGGGCTATTATGCTGATAATGCTGTACAGCGAGAGTCGCCCCGTACAACGTTTATGATTGCAGATGCACGTTATTCCGGAATCCCCAAGCAGGTGCCCAGTCGTCGAGAATTTTGGGATCGCCTCATGAGAGGAGTGGATGATGCGTGGATTCTGGGGCGAGAAGATGGATGTGAGCGCGAGAGCACAGTAGTACCCATCGCTTCGGGAACCACTGCACTGACCGTGGTCCCTTTTCACGGAGGCAGAGATACGGTGGAGGCGGGAGTGCGCAGAGTGTATGAAGCACGAGAGGCGAAGTCCAGAGTGGTGGTGTGTGCACAGTGGGGTGTGTATGAACGTGCTGCACGTACTGCCATTGCCGAGCAGATGATTGATGCGGGTGCAGATATGGTGCTAGGTGAGGCAGTGGCAGATGAGCATCGTATAGAAGTGTATCGAGAGAAGCCCATCTTCTCGATTGCAACCAAGGGCGATATGCGCGAGGCATATATACTCTCGGGCATACTCTCAGAAGACACATTGCGCATATCGGTGAGCACGGTGCGCGCAACGAGTACCTTCGACGTCCATGCAACATCACCTGAAGGGCACGTATTATTTGCGTCTCTTGCAGCCTATCGCGACAGAGGTATGAAGGGTGAGTGGTACACCTTTCCGCTGTAAAGAGTATAGAAAAAAGCGCCACATTGTTATGTGGCGCCCTGGGGCTGATTAGGCAGCCAAATTCACGGTAACCTCTGCATGGAAGCAAAGACCCATCATGATATCTTTGGCACGACCATACACGGTCGACCAAGTGGCCAAAGCCTCGACCAAAAGCATGTTGCCTTTTACGGTTACGCTCTGGTAGTACTGCCGCAAACGTGTGGCAAGCTGTGCGATAATCTTCTGTTGTTCATTCCTGGTTTTCTGCGTTTTGGTAAAATCCACTCGGATTTTTACATTGTTTTTTTCTTTCGACGTTTTCATTTCTCGCCTCTTTCTGGGACGTTCATTCGTCCTCAGCCCCGAATATACTCCTTTGGAGAGGCTTTTTCAAGATGGCGGAGTGACATTAACCTACGAGGGTAAAGTCGATGGTGCGCTCTTCGAGATTTGCGCCGGTGAGCTTCACCTTCACGGCATCACCTAGGGCGTAGCGCTTCTTCTTGCGCTCACCTTTCACGCTGTAGGTGCCAGGGTCGACCACATAGTAGTCTTCTTTCATAGTGGCGAGACGTACCATGCCCTCAGACTTCGAGACCTTTTCTTCAACATAAATACCCCATTCAGTCACGCCGGTAATAACGCCGTCGAAGGTTTCGCCCACACGGCTGTGCATGTATTCAACCTGCTTAAACTTGATGGAGTCGCGCTCTGCTTCGACAGCACCCTTTTCACGGAGTGATGATTGCTGGCACAGCTTCTCATACCGCGCATTCTCGTGCGGGTTCAAAATGGTGTTGTCGAGGTGCTTGCGGAGCAGACGGTGCGACATAAGGTCGGGGTAGCGGCGAATAGGGGACGTGAAGTGGGTGTAGTGCTGAAAGCCAAGGCCAAAGTGCCCGATGTTTTTGGTGGTGTAGATTGCTTTTGCCATCGAGCGGATGGTGGCAGTGCGGATGAGGTTTGCCTGTGGCGAGTTCGCAATGGCGGTGAGCATGGCGTTGATATCTTTGCCCTTCACCACGCCGCGGTTGGTTTTGAACTCAAACCCAAGGGCACGTAAAAAGATACCGAGTTCTTCGATGCGGTCTGGGTCAGGAAGGTCGTGCACACGATACACAAAGAGGTGATTGCGGTGGCGTGCCTGAGCAAGGCGCTCTACTTCTTCAGCCACCTCGCGGTTGGCGAGGAGCATGTAGTCCTCAATCATGAGCATCGTTTCAGTACGACGCTTCACATACGCGCGAATTGGCTTCTTGTTCTCATCAAGTTCAAACTTCACTTCCTCAGAATCAAAGGCAATAGCACCTTTTCTAAAGCGGTCCGCGCGGATGTTGCGCGAGATGGCCATCATGTCGGTTAAGTCTTGAAGATGGGGACCGTCATTTTTATCGAGCACTTCCTGTGCTTCTTCGTATGAAAAGCGCTTGTCCGAGTGGATCATGGTCTGGCCAAACCAACGCTCGTGCACAGCGCCTTGTGCGTCCAGCGTTACTACTGCAGAGAAAGCAAGACGGTCTTCGTTTGGACGAAGGGAACAGAGATCGTTTGAAAGGACTTCAGGGAGCATTGGAATAACGCGGTCGACGAGGTAGATAGAAGTGCCGCGTTCAATGGCCTCGGTATCTATCGCGTCACCTTCACGTACATAAAACGAAACATCAGCAATATGAATGCCAACTTCAAACAGTCCGTTGTCGAGTTTGCGGAAGGAAAGGGCGTCATCAAAATCCTTTGCATCGACGGGGTCAATGGTGAATGTCGGCACGCTTCGCATATCGCGACGCTTAGGGTCACGGAGTGCCTCCTCAAAGAGTGCCTCTTTATCTTCATAGAGTTTGCGGGCACCTTCAGCCACTTCAGCTGGGAAATCTACCGCGAAGCCACCTGAGTGGATAATGGCCTGCATTTCGGTCTCGTGGTCGCCTGCTTTGCCGAGAAGCTCAGTGAGGTCTGCGGTGGGCATGTCGCCTTCGGTCCACTCGCGCATGGTGACAATTGCCTTCTGGCCAGCTGCCTGTGGCGAGACGCCCAGGACCTTAAAGCGTACATGGATGCGGCGGTTGTCGGAACGGAGATAGGCAACACCAGCCTCTTCATAGAGGGTGCCCACAAAAGTAGTAGAAGCACGTTTGTCGATGGAGGTGATTTTTGCCCCCATGCGACCTTCGCGATTTTTACCCGTCACGGTAACCGTGACGATGTCGCCATTCAGCGCGTTGCCGAGGTCCTTTGGGTCTATCACGAGGTCCTTCTCTTGCCCCTCTATAGCTAAGAAGCCAATACCTCTCCCACGCACCATAAGAGTGCCCGTGTGTTTCGTTGTATGATTCATGTGTTTTTATGAGTATAGCAGAATACCTTGCATTTGACCTCCCGGCTCATTTCTGGTAGATTTGTGCGACAAAGCCAATTTATGTTGATGATTCGATTACAGCGCATCGGCCGCAAGAACGATCCTTCGTTCCGCCTTATTGTGACCGATAAGCGCGAGAGCACGAAGAGTAACCGTTTTGCCGATATCGTCGGTACCTACGCGCCTAAGGCGGGTACTATTACTATTGATGCAGAAAAGGTGAAGATGTGGCTCAAGAACGGTGCCAAGGCATCCCCTACCGTTCACAACATGCTCGTAACGAAGGGCATCATCGAAGGCAAGAAAATCAATGTTCTCCCTAAGGTAAAGATTCTTGCAGCTCTTAAGGCAGAGCAGGACAAGAAGGACGCAGAGCGTAAAGCTGAAGAAGAGAAGCAGGCTGCAGCAGCTAAGGCCGCAAAAGAAGCAGAAGAAAAGGCTGCAGCTGAAGCTAAGGCCGAAGAAGCTGCTCCTGCAGAAACTCCTACCGAAGCAGCCGCAGAAGAGCCAGTTGCTGCATAAGGTCGCACTATCAACGTATAGACAAGAAGTCCCGTATACACGGGACTTCTTTGACTTAGGGGGTGCACTCCCATACTATAAAATGCAGAGCACGCCCTCAGTTTAGAGGACGGCTGGATTATCAGAGTATTCTTGTAACGGCATATGGAAAAAGACCAGGAGTTCCTTGAGGTGGTAGTGAAGGCACTTGTCGATCATCCCGAGAGCGTAAAGGTAAACCGCAGCGTCGATGAGATGGGCGTGTTGCTCACCCTCGACGTGCATGCAGAAGACATGGGTAAGATTATCGGACGTTCCGGTAATACGGCAAAGGCCATTCGCACCCTGCTTCGTGTAGTGGGTATGAAGAACGATGCCCGTGTGAATCTTAAAATTAATGAACCAGAAGGTGGCCGTGGCCCAGGTATGGGTGCAGGTAGCGGTGCAACATACATGGGAGGTGGTATGGGGTTGGGCGCAGCGCCGGCTGAGCCTAAAAGCCTCGACGAAGCGATCGACGATTTGAAGATATAGACACAGTGACCGTATGCAAAAAATCATCAGCATCAGCTGATGATTTTTTGTAGCAGACTATCTCTAAGAGACACCGTACTGTTCTCTTATTTTGCACCATAACGCACGCACTTAAATATCGCTATAGCGTACAATAAGTGCATGGGACATTACGAAGAGAGAAGTAGAAAAAATACACGTAATAGAGAGTTAAAAAGAATTCTCTTAGGAACTGTGGCAGCAGCAGGCGTAGTAAGTGTTGCTCTTGTGGCTCCAAATGTGATGATGGCAATGGAAAAGCTGGGTCTTACTCCTACTAAGCGCCAGAGCAATTCAATACGTAACGCTCGTGCCCGGTTGGTGAAGGAGGGTCTCCTTATGTACAAGGATTCATTTCTTGTGCTCACTCAAAAGGGAAAGATGGCACTTGCCAGACTTGAGCTGCAGCACTCTGTTCCTGTGCGACCCAAGCGCTGGGATAAAAAATGGCGTGTACTCATCTTTGATGTTCCTGAACGCAGAAAGGGAACACGCGATAAGATACGACGCACCCTTGTACACATTGGTTTTGTACGCATGCAAGACAGCGTGTGGTTGTATCCCTACGATTGCGAGGACTTAGTGACACTACTTAAAGCTGACATGAAAATAGGCAGAGACCTGCTGTATATGATTGTTGATTCAATAGAAGCTGATGAAGTCTGGCGAAAGCACTTTAATCTTCCGAAAGAGAAAGAATAAGTGTGAGAAGCGGCGGTGTAAGTTGCAAAAGCCAAATCCTCTTTGTGAAATAAACACACTTATATTACGCTGTAGCGTAATATAAGTGTGTTTGAGGTAAACGCGAATACTGTCAAATATGAGTGCGGGGTTGTAGTGATGTAGGCAAAACAAGACTTTTTCTGGCATACTGGCGCTATGCATTTTCACGTCATCACGTTGTTCCCCGAAGTCTGTAAAGCGTACACCGACGCCTCGGTCTTAGGCCGTGCTCAGAAGACAGAGAAGGGGAAGGGTGCAAAGGTACGGGGGAAGAAGATTGCCGTTTCATACTACACGCCGCGTGACTTTGCTGAAGATAAACACGCAAAGACAGACGACCGCCCGTACGGCGGTGGCCCGGGTATGGTGATGAAGCCCGACCCTATTTTGCGTGCGGTAGATAAGGCGGTGGGAAAGAAGAAAGGCGCTGCGCGCATTTTCATCATGTCGCCGCGCGGTGCGGTGTTTACCCAGGACATGGCCAAAGCACTTGCGAAAGAGAAAGACATCGTTTTTATCTCAGGAAGGTATGAAGGCATCGACGCACGCGTGAAGCAGATTTTAAACGCTGAAGAAGTCTCAGTGGGGGATTATGTACTCACCGGTGGAGAACTCCCTGCACTCACCATGATAGACGCGATTGCCCGTCATGTGCCCGGAGTACTCGGCACCTTTGAATCGCTTGAAGACGACCGCGCAGCAAGTGGGGAAGTGTACACGAGACCAGACGAACTTACATGGAAGAAGAAAAAGTATAGCGTGCCCGAGGTGCTCAAAAGTGGCAACCATGCAGAACTTTTGAAGTGGAGGAGTGAGCGTGATGTGTAGATACTCGTTGACACCCGAGACACTTTTCCGTATACCTAGAGAAGATTTGTGTGAAAATAGGAGCTAGGACATGGGAGAAGTGGTCCCGTTTAAGTCATCTCTGGCACTTGTGCCAGAGCCGCGCATTCTGGTGTTGAGTGATACCAAGGTGAGTGCCGAGATGCGGGTGCATGCATTTTTTTATGCGCTGCATGCCATCGCTGGCATTGTGGCCGAGACACTAAAAAACGTGCGTGGCCCTACAGCATGCGTTTCGTGTACCGTGGGGCAGAGCACTGATGCCGCTTCGGTACTGACCTACTTCACGAAAAGTCGGCGGATACGGATTGTGGGAGTGGTATGCCTCATGAAGGCGCCGCCTCGCAGTGATCTTGCACGCATTTTCCCTGGTGTGCAGATTTTCTTTGAAGACCCCGGCCATTTCGCTGCACTTGCGCGCTATGTAGGGGTAGCGCGTTGAAACAGAACCGCCACACCAACTGTGGCGGTTTTTCTGAGCCAGGTAGCAATGGACTCTTGCATAATATTAGTGTATATAATACACTAAGTATATTAGCAATGTCACATAGTAACTATGTTTAAGAAAGGATTGGTGATAGGTAAGTTCTATCCGCCACATCGCGGGCACAAGTATCTCATCGATACGGCGCGCGCAGCATGTGAGCACCTCACGGTCATCATCTGCTGGAAACCCACAGACACCATTTCTGGGTTCCTTCGCGCGTCATGGCTCCAACGTATTCATCCCGATGTGCGTGTGCTTGCTGTGGAGGATACGAAAATCGCCGATGATGATTCTGAAGGTTGGGCGAAATTTACCATAGAGCTACTTGGTGAGGCACCGGACGCCGTATTTACCTCTGAAGCATATGGCGACCCTTATGCAGCATTCATGGGCACGGTACATGTGCTCGTAGACCGCGAGCGCACACACGTACCAATTTCCGGCACCATGGTACGGAGCAACCCCATGAAATTTGCAGAGTTTCTGGAGCCCTGCGTGCGCGCGTACTTTGCGCGTCGCGTGTGCGTGCTTGGTGCAGAATCCACCGGCACTACCACGCTCGCCAAAGCCCTTGCAGAGCACTACCGCACCGTGTGGGTTCCCGAAGATGGGCGTATGTATTCCGAAGGGAAACTCTTTGGCGACATACATGCAGCGTGGCGAAGTGAGGAGTTTGTACACATTGCGCATGCGCAGTGCGCACTTGAAGACTCACTTGCTGAAGGTGCAAACGGCATCGTCATTGCCGACACCGATGCGTTTGCAACAGGGGTGTGGCACGAGCGCTACATGGGTACTCGCTCACCAGAAGTTGAGCGCATAGCTTCTCGCCGCCACTACGATCTCTACATTCTCACTGGCGACGAGATTCCGTTTGTGCAAGACGGTCTTCGCGACGGCGAGCACATTCGTCACGTCATGCATGCTCGCTTCGTGGAGCGACTCACTGAAGATACGAAAAACTTTATCATCGTGTCAGGCTCGCGTGAGGAACGTCTCCAAACAGCCATTGCGGCTATCGACTCACTCACCTAAGTTTTAAGCCCCATGTCTGCATAATGCAGACATGGGGCTGGGGTAGTTAAGAACCAGGACTTACGAGGACGCAGCCTTGTTTCGGTGGAGCTGCGCAAGGCGAAACGGTGAGCTCGAGACTCGGTAACCATCACCGATGGCATGCCAGAGTGTTGGGCGAGCAAAGTGTTGGGTTATGCGCGCACATGTTACTTCGTCGAGCTGCTGCATGTAGAAGCGCATAATGTGTCGATCCTGTATACGGTCGACGCTCATTGCGATCATAATCGGTTCTTTCGCCGTGTCGTCAGTCCATATAGCATCTGTCTCAAGTGAGCGGTTCCAGGCATCCTCCGTGTAGAGTGCTCTGGGGTACTTTGTCCGAAGGTCTGGTCCATCTTTCCATATGGTGTTGGTCGAGTCGATGTACGCACTCTCATTTTCACTTGCGAAAAAGTTAAGCGTCATACGGGGGTGCTTCTCCTCAAGGATACGACACATGACATCGACTGTGTTCACGAATGTGCTGTATCCCACTGGAAAGTGGAGGCGGTGGCGCCGATCGAATCTATGCATGTTCTACTCCTCTTCTTTTCTAGTGAGAGCATACTCGTGAGTGGCCGATATGTCAAAACGCTACAGCACACGGTGTGGTGTTGGTGTGTGTACAGAATTGTTCGCGATTGGCTTGTTTCTGCACTTAAGGCCAAGTCGCTGCAGCTTGCTGTGGCGTAAGCACCAAAAACCGCCGCGTATCCTCGCGGCGGTTTTTCTGTACATCACGGCCGCAAGGTGATACATTTTTCGCGAACAACGTTCTTCAAATAGAAAGGAGGCCTGCATGCGTTCATTCCTTGTTGCGCTTGCTGTTGATGATGTCATGCTGCATCGCACGTATGCGATATTGCCGCTTCACCTCACCGTACTTCCTCGTTTTGTTACCTCAAGCATGGACGACCATATGGTGTGCAGGGTTGTGTACGAAGCGTCGCGTGACATAGCACCGCTTATGCTTAAGTCGGTGCGCCAGGCGAAGTTTGGCGTACGAAATGAGACCGACGCGCATCTCGTGAAGCGCACTCCGGGTATCATGCAACTCCACTATGCACTCCTCGACAGGCTTGCACCACATGGGCTTCGCCTGTTTCGGCCAGAGTATGCCCGTGAAGGCTACCTACCTCATGTCTCACATGTAGGGCCGTACACCTTTGGCGTGGGAAGTGAGCACAGCGCTGACATTTTATATACGGTCAAAGTCGAAACGTTCGACGATGGCACGTTCCAAGGGACAGTCATCGGCCGCTCACGACTTCTGTAGATCCCAAACCGCCCGATACTCTCGGGCGGTTTTCTTGCGTAAGATAATTAAGAAGTGTATCTTTCGATGTAGTTATAAGAGGAGTTCATTGTGACTAAAGTACATATTACCAACGCACTAGAGCGTTTGCCGAAAAATGTCTCTGAGCGAGACGACTTCGCCCAGGCCCTCAAGGTAACAGAAGGCGTTGTGTCAGACCAAGACATTGCAGATGGGATGGGGTATTCAGTTTCGACTGTGTCGAGATGGCGGCAGGGTGTGAGTGCACCACATTCCGCATTGCGGAGCGATATCCTCAATTTTTTACGCACCAGACTCGAGAGTAAACAGCACGAAGTTGTTTGATGCGCTACACCGCCCGACACCCTCGGGCGGTTTTCTTTTTGCCAAAAGAGAGTATAGTGTCCGCGGATTTGAAAGGAGATACGCATGTTTCTTGTCCCTGCGTTGTTGTTGCTGCTGCTGGCTGTCTTAGGTCCGTTTCTGCGGGTCGCTATCACCAATTGGTACTACGTTCCAAAATGGAATGAAGCCGTAGCGCGTGGCGAATTACCATCATTCGGTGATGCTATGGCTATGTTCCGGTCATCGACGCCACACTGGGCTAAAGTGGTTACCACCATGATGGTACTCTCATTGCCGCTTGCGATAGTAACCTCGTATGCGCTCATTCACTTCGTTCCTTTGATACAGGGCGTCCTGGTAGCTATTGATCCCTCTGTGGCGTCGATCACGTGCCTCGATGAAATGTGCGATGCGGTGCGCATGAATCCGTTCATCTTTGTTCTAACTCTCGCACTTCCAGTAGCGCTGATGATCGTTGCCTGTATTGCTGGAGTGTCGTTAGCACATCGACGATGGGAAAGATAGGCATTGTCGTTTACCTACACCGCCCGACACCCTCGGGCGGTTTTCTTTTTGCCAAAAGAGAGTATAGTGTCCGCAGATTTGAAGAGGGAGGTATGAATGCCTATTGAATATTATTTTCTCGCCATAAAAAGTGTATGGGCACTCTCGCTCTTTGCGCTTGTTATGGTTTCGACAATCATGTTTGTGGTGCACTGGAGCTCGTTTCCTTCACTCATTGAGACATGGAAAAAATCTGGCTCGTTCCTGTATGAAGGTGCAATGGTAGTACTTATGAGTTGCTTCTACTTTCTCATGTGCTACGGCATCGTTGGAGATCAGGTTGAGTTTGTCGTAGTACTTGCACTCTCCGTATGTGGCGGTGTGTACACTGCAACCTCCGCCGCACTTGAGGCTCATGGTATGACGCTCAAACATACGCGCGATGCAGCACCCAACTAACGTTGGGTGCTTTTCTGTACTTAGACACGCCAGTCTGTTAGATTTTGATGAGGAGGTACTACATATGGCCACAAAGGAAGAAGTTGCACGGGCACAGCGCAGAGATACTGCGTTCAATCGAAGAGTGAAACAGACACAAGAAGAGCGTATGGCTGAGTTTCATGAGTGGGAGAAAAGTGGAAGCTTCCTCCCATTTAAAGAATGGAAGCTCGGCATTGACGCAGAAAAGAAAAGTTTCGTTTGAATACAATCACCACCGCCTGAAACTCTCAGGCGGTTTTCTTTTTCCCGGGAGGAGAGTATAGTGTCCGCGGATTTGAAAGGAAGAGGTAATATGACGACAGAAAAAGCGTTGCCAGCAGATATCCTAGATTGCCAGCATACACACCTTAGGTTTGTGCAGGATATGCCGATTGCTCACTGTGCTAAGTGTGATGCACAGTGGACGCGAACTGCGTCAGACACCTTCGATTTGCTTGGCGAGCTGTCTCAACCAGATATATCGACCGTGGCGCAGATAGACGTATACGATTCACCAAAACACGAAAGTGTACGGAGACATCGTTTTGCTAATGGGTACTTAACGTATGTTGCGGTGGAAGACCTCAAAAATGGCGGTATGTTTGAGATAGGACATCAGCATTTGGACCTTGTGAGCATGGATTCCTATATTCACTGTTTGGGCTTCATTCCAAAGCTAGACTAAAGCCACAGATTGTGTGGCTTTTCTTTTAGCCTAGCGTGTTTATATAGAATGCGTACAATGGTTAAATCATGAAAACGGTTGAGAAGAAGGTAAACAAAGAATACTTCATAGAAATACTTGCAGGGAGCAAGACGTTTGAGCTGCGTCTCAATGATTTTGATATCGAAGAAGGGGACACGCTTCTCCTCAAAGAATGGAATCCTGAAACAAAAACGTACACTGGCCGCGAACTCTCCCGCACTGTTGGTTATGTAGGGAAGTGGAAGATTGATGAACTCACGAATTTCTACCCCAAAGAAGACATCGCCGAAAAGGGCATTCAGATTATTTCGTTGAAATGAATACGCAAGAAGTTGAATTAGTATTAAAAAGGATTGATACGTTACTCCAGTCAACAAGGGGTGATCGAATTCGTGAAATTGAAAAGAGAGATAAAACCTATCTTTATGTAACGACCGGAATTTTGACAATCTCAGTTACATTCCTTTCAAATGCAAATTTAAACAACTTAGAGGGAGAGAGTATTTTAGTTTACTCGTGGTGCGCATTGTTAATTTCTATTATTGCGCACTTACTAGGCTCGCATACTGTAGATAAACATTTTGCCGTTAAGGAATCTGAGCTCTGGAGTGTGAAGTCACAATTTGAGAATCAATATACTGGCAAAATTATTATTGACACTGAGA
>JBJOQE010000080.1:0-12221 GCA_046050105.1 Candidatus Parcubacteria bacterium | reverse complement strand
AAACATTTCATGTGGAACACAGGTTTGCAATTAATTAAGAAGGAGTATACTTAAATGGGTTGGGCAGGAGTTATAGTATGAGAAAACTTCCCCGTCGTATAGTTGCTTCAACGCAATATCTTGCAGCCATCGCACTTATGTTTGCATTTGGGTATGCAGCCAGTGAGTACGCGGTACATACACAGATTTCGCAGATCAATGATCGCGCCAATCGTATTATGGCAGGAACGACACAGTAACTAATGGCTGAGGGACCACCTCAGCCATTTTTAATACTCAAAAGCAAATCTGGGGATAAGTACTGTTGATATGTGTATAAAAGACAACTTTAGTAGTTTGAATAGTCCTATAAAAATGGCTTATAATAAGGCTTTCATGTGAAAGCAGTAATAAAGTGTTTCACGTGAAACACTTTATTACTGCTTTCACATGAAACATGTACAGCGATAAACGAAACTTCGGTAATCTGGGTGAGGGTATTGCAGTCCAGAAACTCACACAGCTTGGTTTTACCGTTTTAGCAAGGAATTACCTTAAGAAATGGGGCGAAATTGACATTGTTGCACGTGGAACTGACGGTATCGTACATTTTATTGAGGTGAAAAGTGCAAAGTATCACTACGTAAACCAAAATACTGTTCCACGTGATACTTTCATGCCGGAGGAGAATGTTACACGTGAAAAGCTTTTACGACTTATGCGAACCATTGAGACCTGGATTCATGAACATAAGTATGCAGGGGACTGGCAGATTGATGTTATGACGGTGCATATAGATATGGAACGCAGGGTAGGGCACTGTAAGCTTATCGAACAGGTGACTTTGGATTAAGGACACAGTGTCCTTTATGATAATATGGCTTGTGGTAAGGGTGATTTGAGTGTTATGAAGAAATGGTGACTTACCCGTGTCGGGTGATTGGTATAGACGTGCACAGCCTTGGTCAGTCACAAGTCACTGAGTATTTTAGACTATCGAGAATCGGCCCAAGTCACTAACTGTTTTCGATGCTTCACTCGAAAATCAGTAAGTGCTTGCGGCCCCGACTCAAAAACCTGCTCTCAGCAGGTTTTTTCCGTCCTTCGATCCTCGGCACCCTAAAAATTAAAAATGACCCACATGGGTCATTTTTTATTTTGTCGGGGCGCCGAGAATCGAAGGATCATGCAAACCTTCGTTACAGCCATCTTTTGCTCTCGCTGCCTCCTTTGTTCTGTATATTTGTCGGGGCGCCGAGAATCGAACTCGGTCTATCTGGTCCCAAACCAGACGTACTACCGGTATACTACGCCCCGCTTCGTCTGCAACGCCGTAGGATACCATGTATTGGTACTAAAAATCCAATTATTTCTATCCACCTTCCTGCCACTGTCTCGTTTTTCTCTTCTTGTGGTATTGTGTGCAGAATTCGCTCGTATGATTACGTACCACTTTAAAAGCGTGAAAGATGATAGCTTGCAGGTGTTTGCTGAGCCACGCCCTGGCGTGTGGGTTGATGCGGTTAGCCCTTCTCAAGAAGAAGTTGACGCGCTCACACGCGATTTTGGACTGGATACCACCATTTTACAAGACGCACGCGACTTTTTTGAGGTGCCACGTTTTGAACGTTCCGGCAATGCCGCTTATTTCTTCACTCGTTACCTTCTCGATGGTGATGAGGAGCACGCGGACACTGCGCCGATTCTTATCGTCGTAGGGGAGTCGTTTGTGCTCACCCTGGTCATCGCCGCTGCACCATTTCTTGAGACCTTTCGTAATGGTGCGCGCCTGGTGGTCACTACGCAGAAAACTAAGCTGTTTTTGGAGTTTATGAAGGCTATTGCCGACGAGTATGGAACTGAGCTGACGCGCATTCGTCGGAGTGTAAACCGTGCACGAGTGGACCTACGCAAGATACGGAATCGCAACATTGAACGGCTCGTCGAATACGAAAATGCACTGAACGATATTGCGAATGCATTGGTACCTACCAATGCATGGCTGAAGCAGGTGCTCATGGGGAACTTCCTCCAGCTCTTTAAGGAAGATGTTGCTTTGGTGGAAGACCTCACTATTGCAAACAATCAGTTAGTTGATTCTGCCACCTCTATCTTAAAGGCGAGTCAGAACATTCGATCGGCCCATGAATCAATTCTCACCAACAACCTGAATACCGCCATCCGCATGTTGGCCGCCTTCACGATTATCCTCACCATCCCCATGACGATTTCTTCGTTGTACGGCATGAATGTGGCGCTGCCGTTTGGAGAAAACAGGTTCGCTTTCTGGTATATCCTTGGGTTTATTGGCGTGTTTATGGGGGCGGTGTGGCGTTATTTTTCACGTAAAAGATGGCTATAAGTATGCATACAATCACCATTCATCGCACACGTATTGGTAAGGATATTGTCGCTGAATTCGCAGTGCCAACTTCGAAAGTGCACCAAGCGCAAGGGCGGGTGATTGTGCTTTGCCAGGGCGCTCCTTCAATGCCAGGAAAGAGCTCCCTTATGGGCTTTTTGGCGAGCAAGGGCTTTTATGTCGTGCTGCCACGGTATCGTGGGGCCTGGGAGAGCTCGGGTGTGTTTCTTAAAAACGAACCCACGGAGGACATACGGGAAGTAATTGATGCGCTTGCAAAACCACTTATGAGTCTTTATGAAGGGAAGGAGTATCGATTCCCAAAAAAGCCAAAAATATATCTCATCGCATCAAGTTTCGGTGGACCAGCAGCCTTTTTCCTTTCTGTGGATCCGCGCATTGCGAAGGTTATTGCTTTCTCTCCTGTATGCGATTGGACTGCTCCTTCCAGAGCTGAAACGCTTGCCGAGATGGATGCCTTTACCAAAGAAGTGTACGGAGAAGGGTATCGTATCGTAAAAAATGGGTATAAAAGGCTGGCAAAAGGCACTTTTTATAATCCAATGACGGCCTTTGACCGCATTGCCGCGCAAAAGGTGCTCATATTCCACGCCGAAGACGACGTAGTGGTCGACATTGCCTCTGTAGAGCGCTATGCAGTAGTTACCGATGCAGAACTTAAGGTTTCGAAGCGTGGCGGTCATTTCGGCCTCAGTGAGGTAATGGAGCCCGAAACCTGGCGTGAAATAGTCGCATTTCTTAAAAACTAACTGCGAGCTCGTTCGCGGTTGTGCGTGAAAGGGTTAGCCCACTCGCACGTCCTTATATATAATGGTTCCACATGGGCCAACAAGCACAGAAAGGGAGCCACGAAGAGCGTTTTTTGAAGGCGTTCGACGAGTATAGCGATGCGCTGTTTCGGCACGCATCTATCCGCATTTCGGATAGAGAACGTGCCATAGAGCTCACTCACGACGCATTCACCAAAGCGTGGGGGTATATACGTGCAGGAAACGAGATAGATTCCTACCGTCCGTTCCTCTATAAAATCCTGAATAACCTCATTATCGACGAGTATCGTAAGCGAAAAGAGGAATCGCTCGATGCGCTTCTTGAAAGAGAAGGTATTGATGAGGGCACCTTTAAGGAGTTGCATGAAGGGTCGGTGGATGCAGTTGCTGATCAGATGGATGCACGTCGTGCGATTGAACGTATAAGCCAGCTCCCGGATACGTATCGTGAGGTGCTCACACTCAGGTTTGTCGACGGCCTCGGACCAAAAGAAATAGCAGCGCTCATCGAAGAGACTGAAAACGTTGTCTCTGTGCGGCTTCATCGGGGACTCAAAGTGCTCAAGGCACTCCTCGAAGAGGGAAGGAATGACGACACCACATCATGAAGTATCGTAAACAAACAACTTGGGAACTCTATGCAAAAACCGTCCGCATGCGGGCGGCTGAAAAGCGTGCGCTCCGCGAGCGCCTTGTTTCGTACATGGAGTATCACCCGGTGCGCGTACCGCTTCAAGAGGCCCCTGCGTCAAAGCTCGCTGCTTCCACGCTCACCTCAGAATCGTTTGTGAGGGTGCGCTTCAGCTCATGGCAGTTCCGCACGTTTGCGGGCGTGTTCATGCTTATGCTGCTTGTGGGTGTGCCAGCTTTTGCTGAACGTGCAGTGCCGGGCGATGCGCTTTATCTTATGAAAGTGAATGTGAACGAAGAGGTGATGGCGTCACTTACGTGGGATAGTGCGGATCGTATTGCGTGGCAAGCAGAACGCGTGGAGCGCCGAGTGGCTGAAGCGCGTCTTCTCGCAAAGGAGGGCAAACTCACAGATGAAACCGAGGCAACACTCGCTGCCACGATGCGCGAACATACTGAGAATGCGTCACGCGAAATTGCCGAACTGCGTGTTACTGACGCTGAAGGTGCGGAGGTTGCCCAAGCAGCACTCTCCTCAACGCTCGAGGTCCAGACCGCTATTCTGGCCACCGATGGTGCCAGCACGAGTGCATCAACCACGATCGATTCACTTGCACTTGCTGTTGAAGCGGCGAAAGTGGGTGTTGATGTACATGACCCCACGCGTGATGCAGCGCTTTCATCAGAACGTATGGATGCACTCCTTGAAACAGAGACAACTCGCGCACGCGAATTGTTCACTACCATTGCGGCATCTGTGTCAGAGAGCGAACGTGCAGATATTGAGCGTCGCCTTATAGATATTGAGCGTTCTATGCAGGAAGCTCAGGTCATGCACCAAACAGGTAAACGTGAGCAGGCCCTCGTGCTTCAAAGGACCGCTTTCGGCGATATTGAAAAAATGGTGAGTTTTATGACTGACCTCGACATCCGCACTACGGTTGCACTTGATACGTTGGTACCTAAGAAACTCACCTCTGAAGAGCAAACCGCAGCACTCTCGGCAGATCTCGAGTCACTTAAGAATGATGCCGTAACTCTGCGTACACGGCGCTCTGAAGTCCAGGACGCATCACTCATGGTGAAATATGATGAAGGGTACCGCGAGGTCGAACGCCTCATAGAGGCGATCGAAGCAGCGCGCACGACAGGCGATACTGAAGCTGGTCTGGTGTTGGTTCTAGACGCGCGTGCGCTTATTAAGGATCTTGAAATTATGGCGACTGTGAGAGAGGAAGTGGAGTCTTCACTCATGGTTACTGAGACAGCCACCACGACACCTACGGAGACATCAACGACTACTGAATAAAAACTGACGCCATAAGAAATACCCCTCAATCAAAAGATTGAGGGGCTTTTTGTTACGCTGCCTGCTTCAGCAGTTCGCGCATCGCTGGGGTGTCTGACACCGCTGCCAATGTCGACACCTTGGCAATCCAAGCAGAGTCCACCATTTTGGCAAACACTACTCGTTTCGGGTCGAGATGCTTCACTGTCGCGATGCCGTAGCGGAGCGCATGCATGAACTCCATTTTGGTAAAGCTTGCGGTAAACATACCGTTTCGATTTTTGAAGACCGGCATATCGGCAATACTGATGTCGCGGCGTTTCACCTCATCAATGACCTTCTGCACCGCGTGCTCGCCGGCGATAATGAGCTGTACCGTGGCATCGTCGCCGCGCGTGACGAAGAAGTTTGTGCCCAAGATGAGCCCTAATCCTTCTGCCACTTTGGCAAACTCGTCCACAAAGTTTTTGCTGAATGTATGACGGGTGTGATCCTCCACAATCAGCAGCTTTGACTCCAGAGCGGCCACAGCCATCGCTCCAACAAAGGAAGTGGAACACAATAACTTCATGAGTATCTCCTTGAGAACATCCTCAGACTATCCGAGGGCCTAGGAATGTACCACGTAGGTGCTCATGAGCGCAAGGTGTGGAAAAAAGCCGCGGCACACATAGTGTGCCGCGGCGTGGTTTAGTTTTTGAGCCGACGCTCAATTTCCTTAATGAGCTGCTTGGTGCACCGCTCATTGATAGGGAACGAAAAATCGAAGTGACGCATTTCGTCACAGCCCAAGCTCCGCGCCCAGCGCATGGCGTGCATAATGTCAGGGAGGTGCGCGAGGCCAGTATGCATCTTGCGCTCATGCTTTAACTTCTTCTCTTCGGCATACGCCCGGTAGGTGAAGGCTTGGGCAGAATAGGTGTCCCACAGCCTGTCACGGATCCAGATGCGCACCCCACTTCGGGTGACACGAATCTTGATCTCCGTTCGGTTCTGCTTTAGATATTGAACCAGCGCTTTGGCAACTGTCTCGGCATCCATCAGGTAGATGCCGCGGACCACTGTTGCAGGAGGGTGACACGCAAAAAATATGAGTGCCGCAATGGCGGTGCTCGGAGTGTGATTTTTGTGGAGCAAAAGCTTTTTCCTCTCAGTGTTTTCTAGGGTCTGAATGGACTGTAACACGATATTTGACATATTGTCAAATATTGTAACATTGCAGCCTAAAATAGACACTATCCACAGCTCCTCAGCTTCTCCATAGGTGTCATGCCTTCCATACCCAACCCACGATGCCGTTTGTGATGATTATAGTACTGGAGGAATAAGGTGAGTTTGTATTGGGTAGTATCCAGAGAGTCTTTCGGATACATACCCACCACACACTTCTCGCTGAGCGTTCGATGAAAGCGTTCAATCTTGCCATTCTCTTCTGGACAATACGGGGTATTGAGACGGTGTTCTATGTCGCGATCTTTCAGATACTCCTGTACCGCTAAAGCTCTGAATTCTGAACCTTGGTCAGTGCGTATCTTTTGAATATGAAAAGGTGCATGTGTTTGCACACGTTTGATGAAGTCGAGGGTGTTGAGAGCGCTCGTAGTGGTGTATGTCCATGCATACACCCATCTTGTGGCGTCATCGATGATGGTATAAATGACTCGTCCTTGCTTGTATCCAAAGGGATACTTGGTGTCCATCTGGAGCTCAAAACCAGGTACTTGGTGGCTATAGAGCTTAATCTTCCAACGTTTGGTGGTACGCGGGTGATGTGTAGCATAGCGGACACCCGCACGTTTGAGGATGCGATAGACCGTCGTTGGGTTGAGAGTGAGGTTATAGAGACGCTGTATATGATCACTGAGTGCCTCCACTCCATCGTTCCAGTATGTTTCTGCTGTATTGATAACCAATTGCTCTATTTCTAGAGAGGTCTTGTTGTGCGGAATATCCGTACGTCTCTTTCTTGGTTGTATGAGTCCATCAATCCCAAACCGTACATACCGTGCCTTCCAGGTATAGATGGTTTGCCTGGTGACAGATAACTCCTCAGCCACTGTGGTGACCGAAGTGGATTTGTTGATTATGGCTAAAAGTTTTTCTTCAACGAGTTGCATATACCGAACATCAAAACGATTCATCCACACAGGATAAGTGTCTAGTGTTTGGCTGCAAGGTTAACAAATATTACGACGACACTATTACTCTTGCTTCAATGCATCAATCACTATGTTTGCAAGTAGGGGGGTCATAATATCGCGGAACATCTGCGCTCGTTCGGGCAGGTTGCCACTTATGGTGTCCATGAGACCAACGTTTGTTTCTTCACGAATGGTGCGGTCGATGTATGCAAGCGTGATAGCTCGCAAGCTTTTGGCGCCATCTTTCTCCTCATTACCTTTCGTGGCGATGATGCCGATAAGATTGCCAGCACGTGTCGTAATTGGTCCACCCGAGGAGCCCTGTTCACCAACCTCAGAAGGGGCGATGCCGATGAGGTCGACCTTATTTTTGGTGTAGGTAAATAGTTCGGTGATGGTCGTCGTGGCCACAACGGCATTAATGGCAGCTTTGGAACCTTCTGTTTTGACTATTTCAGCAGGGAAACCCGCAGCAATGACCGCTTCGTGTTTTGCGCTGTTGGTGAGAGGCTTGATGCTCGGCGTGATTGCAGGAAATACTGCAGGCAGCTCACCTTTAATTGCCTTGGTCACATAGAGGAGTGCATAGTCGCGTTCCCCGTTCCCCGTAGGGCGTTCAGCATGCAGCTCCTTGGCGTTCTCGTTTACCCACAGTGGCGGTATGTAGAGAAGCTCCGCGTAGTATTTCGGTGTTGCCGGGCTTCCTGCTCGCACCGTGCAGGTGGTGGTGATGCCTCGCGACGGTTCGGCCAAGAGAAGAAATTGGGCAACGTGTGCATTAGTGAGGATCACGCCATTTTCATGAATAAAAACACCGCTTCCCGTGGTTGCCCGCACCTCATGTTTGGTGCGCATGGTGCAGAAGATGTTGACGATGGCGTCTCGAACCGATACATCTGTTGCAATGGGCTCCACCTCTGACATCACATGCAAAGTGGTGGTAGACACAGATGAAAGAATGATACTGGCCTCTTGTGTATGTGGCGTGGAAAGAAGGATGGAAGGTATGGGGCCACCATATTCCTGACCCTCAAAGAGCGAGGGGAGGACACTGAGTTCTTCGATGTCGCTTTGAGTCTTTTCTGGTGGCACCTTGTTAGGCAGCGGGTCAATCTGCAACTGTATGGTGGGGGCGTAGCCAAGCGTCGTGAGTAGCGAGCTGACTCCTTGCTCCACATGAGTGGAGAGTGCGAGAAAGAGTGATAGCGCACCAATCATACACGAAGAAAGTAGCGAGAGGACGTACGACATATGTGTATGAGTATAGCATCGCTCGGTTTGCCTGATATACTTATATAACGCCCGTGTGGCGTTTAGTAAGGGTAATACTGATGCACTTCACATGACGTACACCTTTCACGATGATGAAGAAGTAGAGGGAGGCGAAGATGAGGTAGTAGAAGATACCTCGATGACGGACGACACACTCCTTGACGACCCGATCGACGAATAGTTGAAAAAGCCCCGCCTAAGGCGGGGCTTTTTCATATGCACCAAAAGTGCTAGACTCTTGAGGCGCAGGAGCTTGAGGCGCACGAATGCGGGATTAGTTTAATGGTAGAACATCAGTTTTCCAAACTGATGGCAGCGGTCCGATTCCGCTATCCCGCACAGACGAACAAAGTGAGGCTGTGGCGCTGCCTGTGTGCCTGACTCGATATCAGTAACGAACGCAATGAGCCCTATGAAGCAACAAAAGAAAACCGGCTCACTTGTGGGAGCTATTTTTAAAAAAGTTGCACCGCAGATTAGCGCTAAGGTCGTGATGGAGCCAGAGTGGGGGATAGTTGGGCAAATCACGTATGCGAGCGGCGCGAGACGCTACTTCCGCAACACCTCAATTGATTTGAATACGCTCGGTGCGTCTGAAATTGCCAAAGATAAAGACTATGCAAATTTTTTTATGAAGCGCATGGGGTACCGCACCATTCCCGGGAAGACATTTTTTGAAAAGCGATGGGCAGAAAAGATAGGGTCAGACAGGACGATGGAGGCTGCGTGTGCCTATGCACGAAAAGTCGGGTATCCGCAGATTGTAAAGCCTAATAGCGGAAGCCAAGGAAGGGCAGTGGCATTGGTCCATGCTGAGCCTGAGCTTATACGCGCGCTTACGCGGGTATTCCGCATCGACCGTGTCGCGCTTATGCAGCAGCCGGTACAGGGAAAGGATTATCGCGTTGTGGTGCTGGATGACCGGGTGATATCGGCATATGAGCGCATACCACTTTGCGTGGTGGGTGATGGTGTATCGAGTATTAAAGAGCTTCTGGTAGTGAAGTCTCTCGAGTTTGCGCGCATAGGGCGTGACACCGAGCTTTCGCACAAGGATCCACGTATGACGGCAAAGCTAAAAACTGCAGGACGCACGCTCCGGTCTGTGCCTCACAATGGGGAGTGTGTCTACTTGCTCGACAACGCAAACCTCTCCACTGGAGGAGAGGCGATTGATGTGACGGAGGTTATGCACCCCGAAGTAGCAGCGCTTGCCGTGAGGTTGACGAACGATATGGGGCTCAGGCTATGTGGTGTCGACCTGATGATCGAGGGAGATATCACCAAGCCGCTCAAAAAATACTTCATACTTGAGATCAACTCAGCGCCTGGCCTTGATCACTACGTCACCTCAGGGCATGCACAACGAAAGATAGTCGAGGATATGTACCGACAAGTACTGGTGCACATGGAGCAGCTATAACAGAGACAAACAAACCGGCCAGAGGCCGGTTTGTTTGGTGGTGGGAAGTAGCGGTCTTCCCGTTGGTGCGGTAGGAATTTCCACCCATACCACACCCCAAGAGTACTTGCTTTTCTAACTCCCTGCGGTCGAAGAAAAGCTGGCGCACCCCTTCATATTCCCGCTATCTGTGTAGTATAGCACCGCATGCATGGTGTAAGGTGTGGATACGAGACACATCGCGGTTTGATGTAAATGAAGAGATAGCTGTCGGAAAACTGCGTGCATGCTTCGACGACGGACTCTGTTTCGGATTGTGTGCACGAGTGTAGATACAAACTGTGTCCCTTAAGACGCAGTTTTTTTATACAAAAAATCCGCATAGCTATGCGGATTTTTCGTGTGGTGGGAGCGGTTATTTCACCGCGTCCTTGAGCGCCTTTGCAGCGCGGAACTTTGGTACGCGCATAGCGGGAACACTGATGGATTCACCGGTGCGAGGGTTGCGGCCAGTGCGTGCAGGGCGCATCTTCGCAGAGAAGATGCCGAGGCCAGCGATTGAAACTTCGTCCCCTTTCTTGAGAGAGACGACAACTGAATCAATCATGCACTCTACAGCGCGCTCAGCGTCGGCTTTCGATGTGCCGAGAACGTCGTGAACTTTTGCGATAATGTCTGCTTTGTTCATAGTAGTGATGTTCGCCAGGCTAATAAAACGTAGTGCGCCAGCGTTTCAAGGAGCCGCAAGGCGACTATGAAACGCAAGTGCCCTTGGGGTTGCGCCACGTTGATGGCTAAAGCAATTATATAGCAAGCCGTTTAAGGCGCAATACATCTTCCTTAGAGCATATTTTTGTTTTCTAATGTTGTGATTTCTTACTACGCGCAGTACGTGATACGCTCAATACATTAATTATTTAGAAGTTTATACGCATGCGTATCGCGGTTTCAGGTGCTCACGGCAGCTTTTCTGAGGAGGCGGGGAAGGAATATTGCCGTGTGAATGGTATTGCCGATGCAGAACTGCTGTATTTGGTGACGGCAGAAAATGTTATTGCAGCGGTTGAGGCAGGTGCGGTCGACAGAGGCATTGTGCCTATCGAAAACTCCACCGGTGGTGTGGTGATTGAAGCAATTCATGCGCTGTCGCGGCATCTGGTGAGCATTGAAAAGCTGTTTGAAATTGTGGTGAAGCAAAACCTGCTCGTCTTTCCCGGCACGAAGCGCGAAGCCATTACCTCAATTACGTCACACGACCAAGCAATTAAACAGTGCCGTATGTACGTAAGGCGCATGTTTCCTCATGCGGATGTACGTGAGTATCCCGACACTGCGCAAGCAGCGAAAGATTTGGGTGAGGGCGTGCTTCCACCGACCACCGCCATCATTGCGCCACTTTCATGTGCGCAGCTGTATAACCTCGATGTGCTTGAGGAGAATATTAACGACCTTAAGTTCAATGTGACGAACTTTATGGTGGTGGTGAAATAAAGTCACTGAGAGTACCTTGTTTTTTGACTAGCCACATCAGAAAAACCCCCTTGTGGGGTTTTTCTGATGTGGGCACGACGCGTTGTCTTACCGTGCGTATTCAATGCTCCTGCTCTCGCGGATCACGTTCACACGAATTTCACCCGGATATTTGAGGTCGGCTTCAATTTTGCGTGCAATGTTTTTCGCCAGTTCAAAGGCCGCAAGGTCGTTTATTTCTTCTGGGCGTACAAACACGCGCACTTCACGGCCCGCTTGAATGGCGTATGCTTTGTCGATGCCGGGGAAGCCGGTCGCAATAGCCTCAAGGTCCTGGAGGCGCTTGATGTAGTTTTCAACTGAATCACGGCGAGCACCTGGGCGACTGCCTGAAATAGCGTCCGCTACCTGTACGATAATCGACTCAGGTGTTTCGTACGGATACTCTTCGTGGTGCGCCTGCATGGCTTTCACCACCAGCTCATCAACACCAAACTTCATAAGGATGCGACGGCCTATCTCCACGTGAGAGCCTTGCACTTCGTGGTCGATGGCTTTGCCGATGTCGTGAAGGAGAGCACCTGCCTTTGCAATAGACACATTTGCGCCAATTTCTTCGGCAATCATGCCTGCGATGTGCGCCATCTCAACTGAGTGCCAGAGTACATTCTGGCCGTACGAGGTGCGGTAGTGGAGGCGGCCAAGAATTTTAATGAGGTCGGGGTGGAGGTTGATGACGCCCGCTTCGTACGCAGCTTTCTCGCCCATCTTCTGCATGGTGGTGGCGATTTCTTTTTTTGCCTTTTCTACAAACTCTTCAATGCGCACGGGCTGGATGCGGCCGTCTGCGATGAGGTTTTCAAGAGCAGTCTTGGCAATTTGTCGA
>JBJOQE010000079.1:0-6021 GCA_046050105.1 Candidatus Parcubacteria bacterium | reverse complement strand
AGGTGGACTTCTTTCGTCACATTATTTATGACGGCGAAATCCGGCGCTGTGCGCAGAACGTCTAACGTGCCTAGATTAGCAGCATTACCTTGCTGCACGAGTTCAGGGATGATTTTCTCATAGCCAAACTCTAAGACGGTGAACTTCCTCGTTGAGCGAAGCATTTGCGCAAAAATAGTCTCTGCTATTTTCCCCTTCACTAAATTACGGGCAAATTTTGTATCTTGCTTATTCATACATACCACTATAGCAAACACACCCTCACTCTGTGCCTTCGTCAATATTGTTCACATCCCTGCAGGACGTATACTACCGTGAGTTCTTTGTAGAGGAGTAGGTAGTAATGTCTAAAAGACGCAAGAAAGTTATTGCTGTTGATTTCGACGATGTGGTGTTCAATTTCAACGGGCACTTCATTCCCTGGCACAACGAGCGCCACGGCTCGAACGTTGCATACGATGCTGTACATTCGTTTGTTATGACTGACGTGTACGGTGTTGATGCGAATACCATGCTTGGTCGCGTGCGGCACTTCACCCATGAAATGCATCACACGGTATTCCCCATACCTGGTGCGATTTTGGCACTGAAGCGACTATCTCTGCACTTTGAGCCACATCTGCTCACCAGCCGTTCGGAAAGCACTTTTGGCGTAACGACTGACTGGCTGCACCACCATCTTCCGGGTGTATTTGTGGACCACCATTTCACCAATGAGTTTGGGGGGCTTTCGCACCACGAAGTACGGAAAAAATATGAAGTATGCCATGACATTGGTGCAGTGGTGCACATCGACGATGCCACCAAGCACGCAAACAGTGTTGCCGCGGAAGCTGGCATTCCTGCCATACTTCCTGAGCGTCCCTGGAATCGGAACGACACACTCCATCCTAAGGTAGTGCGGTTGCACTCGTGGACGGAGATTGTGCGGCACCTTGAAACAAACTTCGCATAAGTACACGTCGCTCACAATGTGAGCGACGTTTTAAAAACACTCCAGATATTCTGGAGTGTACTTTACTTATGGTGCTTTAAGTGAAGCCTCAGGGTCTCGATACACAATGAGCACCTGCTCGCTCAAGCGATATGCCATCACCGCCTCTTGGTCGTAGTGTTGTATCGTGAAGTCGATGATACGGCGAATAGCTTCTTCGCTACATGCAACACGGACAGGAATCATTTTTTCGCGAAAGCGTGTCCCTTCAGGACTTACCCACTCCCCGGTTGCGGTGCGAAATATGGTAAGCCCACGTGCAACTGCGCGCACATGAGCGTCCCACTCGTGGTGATGCGCAAGCAGGATTTCGGATCCATTATTCGAAAATTGAGGTACGAGTATTTCCCATAACTGGTGTGCCATAGAGAGCTCCTTTTCTTTCCGTAGTATGCCCGCAAATCGCAGTTTGTCTAGACACTTGACCGCATCACGCGAGAGTGTACGATGCGACTAGTTCTTTGAAAGGAAAAATTGATGCTGCCACGTTCACTCCGGATGACACTTAGGTATTTAACGATTGACCAACTTATCGAGCGCATTGAACAGCCATATCGCTCGAAATGTCGGCGAATACTCGAAGATAATCGATTGCTCTTTGAAACTGCTCAAGGTTCAACCCACAACCACCAAGCGTGGCCAGGTGGGTACATCGACCACATCACCGATGGCCTGAACTTCGTAAGACACTTATATGCCTTTATGAGTGGGTTTGGGCGACCACTTCCCTTTAGCTGCTCTGATGCTCTTTTTATCTTCTACCTCCACGATCTTGAGAAGCCGTGGCGCATCAAAATTCGCGAGAGCGGCGCATATAATGCGCCGGGCCTTGAAACAAAGGAGCAATTCAAGGCATTTCGCGAAGCGAAACTTGTGGAATACGGCATCACACTCAATTCGTATCTTATGAATGCCCTCACGTATGTGGAGGGTGAATACAAAGACTACTCGAGTAAACGCCGCGTGATGAATGAACTCGCAGCATTCTGCCACATGGCAGATAACTGGTGTGCACGTGGATGGCACAACTACCCGAAGCTTCAAGACGACGAGTGGATTGGTGCAGCGAGGTTTCGCACGAAGCAAGCATAACCAAAACCGCCAAGGATCTCCTTGGCGGTTTTTTCTATTTATTAGTTGAGTTCAATATCCAGATGCGTTACCTGCGGGTATGCCTCGATGATACCCTTCTCTATTTCATCTATCTTGCGACCGATAAGACGCGGAATACGGTTCGTTTGATACACCACAAACTTTTTAAACTCTTCATAATCACCCTGTACGTTTTTATATTCCTCCCGCAAGTCATCTTGTTCCATAATCTCTTCAAGAAGAGCCGAGCCGTTAAACTCGACCTCGCACTTAATATGGTACTTTCCTATGTCGAGTATCTCACTTTTGAAGTCAACGATTTTGTCAATGTACGGGCTCGTCTCAATCATTTCATAAATACCTTCAGATATATTTTGTGGGATAGATTTCCCCAGAAGAAACTCTCGATTCTTTGCAATGAGATACACCGCAATCACCGCAAGAAGGCCGCCGATGAGGATTGAACCTATGGCGTCATACATTGGTGAATGAGTGAGTGACGCAAGGCCGAGGGACACGAGCGCTATGGCCACACCAAGTACTGCTGCTGCGTCTTCGTACACCACTGCAACAGTGACCGGGTCGCCATGCTTTAACTTCTCAAAGAGTGTATCACCCGGAGCGTGCCTCGTAAGTTCGGCATACGCCTTATAAAGCGTGAAACCCTCGACTACAAGTGCAATGAGCAAGATGCCCACCATAAGTGGCGTCACCACAATTTCATGTTCACTTCTGAGCGCTTCTATCCCGTGATAAATAGTGACTCCTGCACCGACAAAGAAAATGCCGCATGCAGAAATGAGCGCCCATAAAAAGCGCTCTGAGCCATACCCATATGCATATTGTGCATCCGCTTTCTTTACTGATCGCTTGAGACCTAAGAGCAAGAGTGATTGGTTCAACGTATCTGCGATGGAGTGAATTGCCTCACCAAAGAATGATGCTGAGCCCGACACAAAATACCCGAAGAGTTTCAGGAGTGCTACGATGCTATTACCTAAGAGTGCGTATGTGACGGAGGTGGTGCCTGAAACGGCCATAAGACTCTCTATAGTACACGACAATACTCTTCTCTACGAATCTTTGGTGGGTCTTGCGCTCTCCTAATTTTAGTTGCATTATCACCTGCATGCCCTCATCTATTCATCCTGCGAAGCGCATATTTGACCTTCTCTTGCTCACGCTTATTTCCCCGTTCGTGGCGGCATTTGCACTTCTGACGCTTGGCGCTCTTTTTATGGAACGGCTCATTTTGGGCGGCGTAGGTGATTCTTACTTCTACACTGAGACCCGTATGTCGGAGGGTGTACCCTTTCACTTTTACAAGTTCAATATCTTTAAAGTCGAGGTTCTTCGTTCTATGCGCAAAAATGCCACCTTTGTGCACACCAAAGACCTTGAGAGAAACGGCGGCATAACCAAAGTTGGATGGTGCTTGAAACAAATATATATGGATGAACTCCCCCAACTGTGGTGTGTGCTCTTAGGCAATATGAGCATAGTGGGACCTCGCCCTGTGAACATTGAAGTATATGAACGCTTCATGCGTGAAGGTTACACCGACAAAGCTCGTGTCCGTGCTGGACTCACGGGCCCGTACCAGTCACTCAAAGACGACAGCACTGCTTCAGCACACAACCTCGACCGATGGTATGCGGACTTTGTTCTTTCAAATCCCTGGCATGCAATCATACTGAATGATATGAGAATTATTCTGCGTACAATGCGTGTCGTGCTCAAAGCACGAGGGTTATAATACCTATCTATTCGCTAGCCTTACTTTATGAAAACATACTTTGGAGGGTGTCACTGCGGAGCAGTTCGGTTTGAAGTCGATATGGAGCTAAGCGGAGGAGCCATTCAGTGCAACTGCTCTATCTGCGCAAAGCGCGGCTGGCTCCTTGCATTTACTCCTGCGGGATCATTTCGTCTTACCACAGGTGAGGATATGCTCACCGACTACCAATTCAATAAGAAAATTATCCATCACCTCTTCTGCAAGGCGTGCGGCACCGCTTCGTTTGCGCGCGGTGTTGCCCCAGATGGCAGCGAGTCGGTCGCCATCAACGTTCGCTGTCTTGATGATGTAGACCTCGCAACGGTGACGGTCATGCCCTACGATGGCAAACACGTGTAGCACTATTTTCTGACAAGACCCCCGGGTGACCAAAGGTCGCCCGGGGGTCTTTGATTTAGAAGAATATTAGTGTATTGTATACACGAATGCTGTTCTCTCTGTTCATTGAAAGGAACAACAATGATAGTCGTATATGCAAACCAAGAACCACCAGCTTCGTGGTCCTCTTCCATCTTCCTCGCGGGCCCTACCCCACGTGGTCCACAAAATAAGTGGGAGCGCTTGCTCGCAGCAATCGGCCTCTTCAAAAGCACTCCATCGTGGCGCCCAGAGGCTCTGGCAATTTTGAAACGGCTTGGGTACCAAGGCGTCGTCTTCGTCCCCGAGGACGAAGACGGAACATGGCAACACAGCTACGATGCGCAGATTTCTTGGGAGGATATGGGTCTTAACTTCGCTGACGTGACCCTGTTCTGGGTCCCTCGAGAACTCAAACACATGCCCGCATTCACCACCAATATTGAGTGGGGCTACTGGATCGCTCGTGACCCTTCACGGCTTGTCTTCGGCTTTCCGGAAGGAGCACCAAAGATGCGGTATCTCGAACACTACGCACAAGAACTTGGTGTTCCGAAAACCCATGACCTTGAGACGCTGTGTGCATTGGCACTCGAGAAGATTGGTGAAGGAGCCTTGCGTTCAGAAGGAGAGCGCGAAGTGCCACTTCACGTATGGAGGACACCAAGCTTTCAGACCTGGTACGAGCATCTCAAAACTGCTGGAAACCGCCTTGATGGCGCACGTGCGTTGTGGATTTTCTCCACTGGCCCAAAGCGTGTGCCATTTGCCTACGCATTGCATGCAAATGTCTACGTAGCTTCGGAAGGGCGCAACAAGGTGAACGAGTTCATGCTCGCACGCTCTGACATTTCAAGTGTTGTACTCTACACAGGAAATCACGCAAATAAAGCTCGTGTGGTGCTTGTACAAGAGTTTCGTACACCAGTATCAAACCCTATGGGTATGGTGACTGAGCTTCCTGGCGGATCATCATGGAAGCCTGATGAAGACCCACGCATGGTTGCAGCCCACGAATGCGAAGAAGAAGTGGGCATTAGAATCGCTCCTGAGCGCTTCACACATGTTGCAACCAAGCAGCTTGCGGCAACATTCTCAAGCCATCGTGCTCACCTCTTTGCGGCTGTGCTCTCCCATGACGAGATGAATGCTATCGAGCATAGGCCACGAGTTGCGCGTGGAGTTGAAGGAAGTAGTGAGCGTACCTACACTATTGTCCGTCGCTACTATGAGCTCCTCGACGACGAGACCATCGACTGGTCGACACTCGGCATGATTTCAAAAGCACTTTCACACTAACCTCTGCGGCGAACCTTTTGGTTCGCCGCTTTTCTTATATATAAAAACCGCGCATCAATGTGATGCGCGGTGAATGAGTGCTGCTAGTGCCTAATACCTGTCGTCAATTTTTAACGATTCGAACTGCAGGTTGTGATTCTTGGTGATATACCCGTCCGTATAGTACGGAGCGAGTACAGACTCACGATAATCCCACCCAAATGCACGCTTTGACACGAGAATGTTGGGTACGGATTGTACGCGCTTCCATGTGGCATGGTGAAACAAGTTCCAGCATCGCTTCAAGTCTTCCTCAAATTGATACGGATACATGAACAATCTTTTGAGTGTTCCAGGATTCAGGAGAAGTTTTTCCTCCAGGTCACCTTTCATAAAGTGCTCAATGAACCACTCAGGATTTAACCGCCAGCCCACAAAAGCCTGCACCATCGCGTCATGGTAGCCACGAACGAAGGTGCCATCCTTTTCCACATGGCCGTAG
>JBJOQE010000078.1:0-11528 GCA_046050105.1 Candidatus Parcubacteria bacterium | reverse complement strand
AAGCCATTGTGTACGCTGAACGCAGCACCCATGACTATCGAGAAGGGTAGCTCTGCAACGCTCACGTGGAATACCACGAACGCAACTGCAGTAAAACTTGATGGTGTTGCTGTAGCGGTTGATGGCTCGAAAGCGGTAGTGCCTACAGCCACCAAGACCTACACCATCACTGCAACGGGTGCAGGCGGCACGGTGACCTGTTCGAAGACCATTACCGTCACTATTCCTGTCCCTGATCCAGTGTGTACACTCAACGCTGCTCCGATGACCATCACGAAAGGTCAGCATGCAACGCTTACCTGGACAACGACTAATGCAACTGCAGTAAAGGTTAATGGTGTGACTGTTGCGCTCGGTGGGTCACAAGTGGTGACTCCACAGCAGACAACCACCTACACTCTTACCGCAACGGGTAACGGCAAGATAGTAACGTGTGCAAAGACAGTGACTGTGGTGCCACCTACCCTTGACCCACGTTGTGAAATGGACGCAGCTCCAACCACCATAACTGCTGGACAGAGCTCGAAGCTCTCATGGTCTACTTGGAACGTGACTTCAGCGGCTATCAGCCCAACTATCGGTTCTGTTGCACTTAATGCAATAAACGATAACCAGATGGTAACGCCAGCACAGACCACGACCTACACGCTCACTGCTTCAGGTAACGGCAAGACCATTACTTGTGCAAAGACCATTACTGTTACTCCAGTCGTTGTTGGTCTCTCATGTGATCAATTTGTTGCATCTCCTTCACACTTCGGTGTTGGCGGTGGTACCACAAAGCTCACTTGGAACACCACTGGCGCTTCGTCAGTATCAATTTCTGATATCGGCAACGTTGGAGTTGATGGAAACATTGACTACAACACTTCACAATCAAAGACCTTTACCCTCACTGCTTCAAACGGACAGAATCAAGTGCAGTGCCAGACCTCGGTGTCAGTTGATACCAATACTGGTTGTACTTCAAACTGTGGTGGTGGCAGCAATGGCGGTACGTCACGCCCAAGTTGTAAGTTTTTCAAAGCTTCAGACAAAGATGTTGAAGAAGGCGACAAGGTAACCCTTTCATGGGAAACCAGTCGCGGCCAGGAGCTCCTCATTAAGGATAACCATGGTGAAGAGATTCTCGATTCAAACGATGACGATGAGGTAGACGAGGGTTCTATTGTGGTGTACCCAAAGAAGGACACGACCTACACCCTTAAGGTAGAGGGTAAGTCAAACAAGACTGACTCTTGCACCGTAAAGGTGAATGTAGACGATGAGGTTACTGTAACGACAGTGCGTGACCGCCAGCCAGTAACGACCATCACTTTCCGTGATGTGCCATACACTGGATTTGATGCAGGTCCGATGCTTGCCGGTCTCTTCTACGCACTTCTTGCAGCATGGGCACTCGTTGCATCATACATCGTGGTGATCAAGAAGGGTTCAGTTATGGGCTTCTCACTTGCAACCGTGGGTATGGCACAGGGCGCTTCATACAAGGCACCTGTGGTAGCACGCACAGCAACTCCGGTAGCTCCTTCAAATCTTCCTGTCGCACGTGACGATGAGGATGAGGAGGAAGCAGACGACGAAGCTGCTGATGAAGTAGTTGGCGACGAAGATGCAGTACTTGAGAATCGCGCATTTGCTCTCGGTATTATCCTTTCAAAGGATGCACTCGAAGTGGTGAAGCGTGCAGATCAAGACGTTGCTTCTCAGCTCACTATCATTGATGCAATCGCTGCCCGCGCAAAGGAATCATTCCCTCGCGAAGATGGTTGGATTGCACTTGATAAGGCGCGCATCACCACACTCTTCAACTAATCGGTTCTTGAAAGTCACCGATTAATCCTACCTACGCGGGTCCGAACTCCAAAATAAAAGAAACCCCCGAGCCTTTGGCTCGGGGGTTTCGTTGTATGTTGTTGCTACCTCGTCTTATGGATGATGTCGTGTGAGAGTTGACTCACGAGCGCATCAAGAGTAAGTGGTGTGGCGCCACCGTCACGCTTTTCGAGTGTTACCGTGTTCGATTCGACCTCTTTGCTGCCAATCACAATGAAGTAGGGAAGTTTTTCTTGTTTCGCTGCACGAATCTTTTTGCCGAGCGATTCATTCAGGGTATCGAATTCAGCGCGTATGCCTGCTGCGCGGAGTGCCGCGTGTACCCCTCCGGCATACTCATGTTGTTCTTCACCCACGGTAATGATGCGCACTTGTACCGGGGCCATCCACAAAGGGAAGTTACCTGCAGTGTGCTCGATATAGACCCCCATAAAGCGGTCGAGCGTACCCAAAAGCGCTTTGTGAATCATCACCGGAGTTTTCTTCTGCCCGTCAGAGTCGGTGTACTCAAGTTCAAATCGTTCAGGTTGTACGAAGTCGAGCTGTTCGGTGGCACACTGCCATTCGCGACCGAGTGCATCGATGACCATCACGTCAATCTTGGGGCCGTAGAACGCAGCTTCGCCTTTGGCGACGAAGTAGTCGAGGTTGAGCTTTTTCGCGACCTCCTCAATCTTTTCTTCTGCCATCTTCCAGAGTGATGCATCGCCGAGGTATTTTGCTTTTTCTTCTGGGTCGTGGAAGGAGAGTCGCGCTTTAAAGCTCATGCCGAGGGCACCATAGAGTTCTTTAATCATGAGCATGATGTTTTCAAACTCCTGCTCAATTTGGTCGGGGCGGCAAAAGACGTGCGCATCGTCTTGGGTGAGAGAACGCACACGGGTGAGGCCACCTAGCTCACCAGTCTTTTCGTCACGGTAGCAGGTGGTGGTTTCCATGAGGCGCACCGGCAGGTCGCGGTAAGAGCGGGGCTTTGATGCATAGATTTGCGTGTGGTGTGGGCAATTCATGGGCTTCAGAGCAAACTCATCTGATGATTCTTGGCTTTTCACCAGCATGAGCTCATGGCCGAATTTATCCCAATGTCCCGATTTTTTATAGAGGTCGATTTTGGTGATGTGAGGAATCCATACTTTCTCGAAGCCAAAGCGCTTTTGAAGTGACTCCGAAAAGCCACCGAGTTCTTCGCGAATGATGGTACCTTTGGGGGTGTAGAGCGGGAGGCCTGAACCCACCAGTTCTGAAAAGGTGAAGAGATCGAGTTCTTTGCCGATTTTGCGGTGGTCTCGCTTTTTAGCTTCTTCAACTTGTGCATGATACGCCGCAAGCTCCTCGCTGGTGTCAAAGGCGAGGCCGTAGATGCGGGTGAGCATTGCCTTGTCGGCATCGCCACGCCAGTAGGCTCCCGCCACTTTTTGAAGTTCAAATGAGTCTCGGCCGATTTCCTCACTCGGCTTTTCGCTGTGCCCACCACGGCAGAGGTCGGTGAAGCCACCGCAGCTGTAAAGAGTAATGGTCTCACCCTTTGCGACAATTTCCTCAATCAGCTCGAGTTTGTAGGTGTTGCCGGCAAAGCGCTCGCGTGCCGCATCAGACGAAACTTCTTCGTGGGTAAACTCTGTCCACTGGGGCAGGAGATTCCGCATGATGTTCGTGAGCTTCTGAAGATCCTCATCACCAGGTTTTTCACCTCCCGAGAAATCAAAATCGTAGTAGAAGCCGGTGTCGATCGCAGGCCCAATGGTGGGTTTCGCGTGCGGGTATTTTTGCAGCACCACTGCGGCAAGAAGGTGTGCGAGGGTGTGGCGCTTTTCTCCGAGAATTGCAGACATAGTTAGAGTATAGATAAATAAATAAGAAACGCCCAAGCGACAACACGAATATATCGTGTGTTCGCTCGGGCGATGCATAGAAGTATGCTCCGCGGTTCCACCGGGCTTCCCCCGCACTACTCATCATACGTATGGTGAGTAGTGCGGGGCTTATGTTTCAGATTAGGCATATGTGGCATGCGTACACCTGCACATCGTGCGGGACCGCCGGTTGGTAGCCAGCGCAATCTCTGAAGTTTTTACATAGTAGCGTGACGTAGGGGATTGTCAAAGTCAACCATAGGTGTGCGTATATACAGGTGACTTTTTCTATGCAACCAATTTGTACACAGGTCATGCCACAAAAATAGTATGTTGCCCTCTATAATGAATGAGTTACTGTAACTATCACTATGAAAACAACACTTTGGCGTCGGTACACAACAAAAATCACCCAGATGTTTTTCTTGGGTGCTCTTGTAGCGGTCGCGCTCGGTTTAAATTACCTTGCTGCATGGACAGGCCCTACTGCCACTGCACCAAATGGCAACGTAGATGCACCCGTGAACACCGGCACCACCGCACAGGTGAAAGACGGCAACGTCTCGGTTGGCCGTTCTACCAACGCAACCACGACGCTTGGTTTTTCTGCCATTGGTCGTGCATATACGACAGGCTGGCTCACGGTGGGTTCGAATGCTGCGCCCACACAGATACTCGATTTGCGTGGTCCTGTGGGTAAGGGTATTCGTTTTGCCGACGGCACCGTGCAGGCAAGTGCTGCTACGCCGTTTGACCCCGCGGACCCACTCGCGCTTGGCTCTACCCTGAGCGTCCAAAGTGATACTACGCTTCGTGGGCAGCTTGGGTTTACCACCGGTACGGTGGCGAGCACCACCTACGCTGTTGACCTCAACGCACTGCCGGTGGCCGCCGCCAATGCCGTGCGTTTTGCCGACGGTACTGTGCAGGCAACTGCGGGAAGGCCTGCCAATGTGAAGGTTATGAACGTACTTTCGTTTGACGACTTCATGCACATACAAGATAGAAAAACTGCGGGTGTAGCAGGGAAACGGATTCTTCAGACAGACGGTTGGGTGGCACGCGACTACACGGCAGTGCTTGCAAACACCATCACCGGTGCAGGTTTGAGTGCAAACCAGATCACCCTCCCTGCAGGCACTTACTATATGTCGGGATGGGGTTCGGCATGGGGCGCCAATGCCCACAAGATTCTGCTCCGCAACGTGACTACTAACACCACCTTACTTATTGGAGAGAGTGCGTTTTCAGAAAGTGGTGGTGACGGTAACGACATGAGCAATGCCATTTTGACAGGCCGCTTCACCCTTGCTGCCCCGAGTGATCTCGAGGTGTGGCATCGTTGCGCAACCGATTGTCATCTTGGCACTCCCTCTACCGGTTTTACTACAGAGAACTACAGCGACATCCAGATTTGGAAACTCGACTAGTTGATATCCTCGAGGATGCAAAAAACCTTCACGAGTGCGTGAAGGTTTTTTGTGCACCTGTCTCTACTAGCGGACGACGAGTGTGCCTCGTGTGAACCATGAACATACGCCACATGTGCGTATCAGAGCCCTTTTACTGCCTCTGCCACAATGGAGGGTGTTCCGTTGCGGATGGAGTAGCGTCCTTTGAGTGCTACTACCCGCTGTGACACACAGATGTCTTTCTTTTCTTTGAGTAGGTCGGGGAAGATAACCACCTCAATTGAGTCGGTGAGGTCGGCGATTTTCATAAAGGCCATATGGTCGCCCTTTTTGGTGATGATGTCTTTGATTTCATCTATGATACCGGCTATCACTACCGGGATACCTTGGCGGTTGTCGGCCTTAACCGCGGCGATGGTAGGACGCTTTGCAAGCTCCGCCTTATATGCCTCGAGTGGATGACCTGAGACATAAATGCCGAGAAGCTCTTTCTCCCATGAAAGTCGCTGTGCAGGCGGTACGTCGTCTGCCTTTTGTATGACCACGTCATCGGCCCCGGGTGCCGCACCAAAAAGCGACTCTTGGGCGCGCGATGCTGCCTCACCCTGGTGGCGGTTGTAGCCCAGGAGTGTCTCAAGGTTAGCAAGAAGTTCGCCGCGGCCTCCTTGGGCGCTGGCAAAGCGGTCGAGTGCACCTGCCATAATGAGCGACTCCAGTGACTTTTTATTAAGATTTTTATTTTGGACTCGACGCAAAAAGTCAGAGAGTGAGGTGTACAGACCGCCCTTAGCGCGCTCGTCGATGATGGCATCTGCGATGCCTTCACCAAAGTTTTTGATGGTGGTGAGCCCGAACCGGATGGTGGATTCACCAGGAACTACAGAAAAACCTGCAAAGCTCTCGTTGATGTCGGGAGGAAGGATGCGAATGCTCATACGTTCACACTCCGCGATAGTTTGGGAAATGGCTTCCACGTCACCTGAGTCTGCGGTGAGTACTGCCGACATATATTCTTCAGGGAAGTTGGCCTTCATGTAGGCGGTTTGGTAGGCAACTTTACCGTAACTTGCAGCATGTGCCTTATTGAAACCGTATGCTGCAAACGGCTCGATAAGTTTCCAGAGTGTATCTGCCTTTTGTTTCGATAACTTACCGTACCCAATAAACCCTTTCTCGAGTTTTTCACGCTCGGCTTCCATCACTTCAGGAATCTTTTTACCCATCGCCTTGCGAAGCTTGTCGGCTTCGAGCCACGAGTAGCCGGCGAGGGTGATGGCTATCATGAGCACGTCGTCTTGGTAGGTTACCACTCCGTAGGAGCGGTCGAGGATGTCTTTGAGGCGCGGGTCGATATAGGAAATCAGGCGTGCATTGTGTTTGCGTTCAATGTACTGGGGAATCGATTCCATCGGGCCAGGGCGGTAGAGCGCCACCATGGCATTGATGTCGTGGATGGAGCTCGGTTTTAGCTCTTTGAGGAAGCGTGTCATACCCGACCCATTGAGCTGAAAGAGGCCAATGGTTTCACCGCGGGCGAGCATGGCGAAAGTGCGTTCATCGTCGAGCGGTACGTTTTCGATGTCGACATGGATGTTGCGGATGCTTTCCACACGCGTCACCGCATCAGCTAAAATAGAGAGGTTTTTAATACCGAGAAAGTCGAACTTCAGGAGGCCTACACCGTCTTCACCAACGGTGTACATGTCGTACTGGGTGATGAGCTTGCCTTCTTTTGGATCGGGCTGGAGTGGCACGAGGTCGGTAAGTGGTACGGGCGAAATCACCACACCTGCCGCGTGGACGGAGATGTGCCGCACCTTACCTTCAATCTTTTTGGCAAGGTCGATGACTTCACGCACGTCGCGTTCTTTTTTATACATCGACCGAAGCTCGTCCTCCATTTCAAGTGCACGGTCCAAAGTCATCGCAAAGCCCTGGCTCCCCATGGGGATGAGCTTGGCAATGCGATCGCCCACCGTGTAGGGATGACCAAGTGCGCGAGCGACGTCACGCACCGCTGCACGTGCCATCATGGTACCGAAGGTACCGATTTGGGCGACGTGGTCGTGGCCGTATTTGGTACGTGCGTACTCAATGATTTCATCACGGCGGTTGTCGGCGTAGTCCATGTCGACGTCGGGTGCTGAGGGGCGTTCGGGGTTTAAGAAACGTTCGAAGGGGAGTTTGTACTCAAGTGGGTCTACGTTTGTGATGCCGAGCACGTACGTGGTAAGTGAGCCTGCCACGGAGCCACGGATGGTGGTGAGGATTTTTCGTTCGCGTGCTTCACGGAGGAGGTCGCCCACCACCAAGAAGTATTTGGAATAGCCCTTCATCTTAATGACGGAAAGCTCGTACTCTATGCGTGTTTTCACCTCTTCATCGTCCATAGAGAGCCCACGCCACGCAACGCCAAGGAGTGCAAGATGGCGCAGCTCATCGTCAGGTGTGCGGCCGCTTTCTATGTGGTAGGCAGGGAAGTACCACGTGCCAAGTGGAATAGTGACGGTGCACATATCGGCAATCTTGCGGGCATTGTCGAGTGCATTGGGAGTATCTGCAAATAGTTCCTCAGCGCGTTCTACCGATATAAATGAGAAATCTTCTTCGCGGTCGTCGATGTCGCCGAGCACGGTGCCACCCGTTTGGATTTTTATCATCGTCTCACGCGCACGCCGATCGTCGGGGTCAAGGTAGTAGACATCGTGTGCGGCGACAAGCGGCACGGCGTGCGCAGAGGCAAGTGCTATGAGCGCTTCCTGCACTTTCTCGTGTCCGGGAATCTCAGGGTGGTGGGTAATCTCCAGATAACAGTACTCGCCAAACGTTTTCTTGTACCAGTCGAGCACTGCACCAGCCCGCTCTTTGTTCTCATCCTTGATTGCGTGGGCGGGTTCTCCCGCGAACGACGGAATGATAGCAATGAGCCCTTCCTTGTATTGTTCAATAAGCTCACGGTCAATGCGCGGCTTGTAGTAGAAACCTTCGGTGTTCGAGAGGGTGACGAGTTTTATCAAGTTTTTATACCCCTCGTCGGTGCGAGCGAGGAGCACGAGGCGCGCACGTGGTTTGTCGATGCCAGGTTCCATATCGCGCCTCGTGCGTGGTGCTAAGAATGCGTCGAGGCCGAGAATAGGTTTAATGCCCGCTTTCAGTGCGGTTTGGTAGAAGTCGATAGCGCCATAGAGGTTGCCAGCGTCGGTAAGCGCCAGGGCATCCATGCCATATTCCTTCGCGCGCGCCACGAGCTCATCTGCGGTCGGAAGCGCTGAAAGGAGAGAGTAGTGGCTGTGGGTGTGGAGATGGACGAAGCGCGAGGTCATAGATGGCACTAGTATAGCAAGGATGGCCAAACTTTCTGAAGTTCAGTATATACTCATGCTGTTATGCAATGGGTTATAGGTATCGACGAGGCGGGGCGCGGGCCACTTGCCGGCCCGGTGGCAGTTTGTGCAGTGCGGGTGCCGTCTGGTTTTAACTGGGACTTGATTCCTGGGGTGGGTGATTCAAAGAAGGTTTCGCCGAAAAATCGCGAAGCGATTTTTCGGCGCGCACAACAACTACACCAGGACGGACACTTGCAGTACGCCGTGGCCCTCATTTCCGCGCGCGTCATCGATGCACAGGGGATACGTGTGGCAATTACTCGGGGTATCACCAAGTGTCTGAAGCAGATAGAGGCTCATCACGAGACGGTGTACATAAAACTCGATGGGTCACTCAAGGCACCACCTGAGTTTCTCTACCAACGCACCATCGTTAAGGGCGACGCGACTGAACAGGAGATTGGCTTAGCGTCCATTATGGCAAAGGTTACACGTGACCGGCACATGGTACGTCTTGCAGCAACATATCCACACTATGGCTTTGAGGTGCATAAAGGCTACGGCACGCTCGCACACCGCCAGAACATCAAAAAACACGGTCTTTCTGCTATCCACCGCGCTACCTTCTGTCGTGGTTGCCGATAGTTTTATAGGGTGTAGGATGACACGGTAAGGTGCGTAAAGAAACGCCGTGTTCCTTGGAGGTCCCATGGGGGAAATTGAGATACAACAGAGGATTGAGCTTGAAAAAGCTCAATCGAAATGCGGCAGCTGCAACGGTATGGGTGGGGTCGTTCGCGACTCCTCAGGTACCATTGTGCAGGTTATGTGCAAAGGTCATCAGGGTGAGTGCGTGCTGGTACGGGGTGAATCTTGTACCAAACACATTCATCTGTGTCCCACAAAGGCACGGGTGTACTTGCCGTTCTTGGCACGCGCAATGCGTGACATACCTATTGCCGCATAGGTGCTGCTAAGCCCCCAAGGCGCCAGTGTTCTGGCGCCTTTTTATATGCGGGTTGTATGCAGGGTACGGCAGTGGGGCAGACAGGTGCGTGGCGCGACGATTTGCCAAAATCTTGCTTTATTGCTATAGTCACGGAGCTAATTTCCAATACATATGGTAGTACGAATGCGTCACAATCGCTCACAGGTGCGTCAGCGCCGGAGCCATCATGCCCTCAAGGCGTCCAATCTCGCAAAGTGTTCACACTGCGAGGCTCCTCGTCGTCCGCACCATATGTGCCTCGTGTGTGGCTACTACCGTGGTCGCATGGTTATCGACATGAAGGCAAAGGGCACAAAGCGCACCGCCCGCATCAAGGCAACCAAGGAACGCGTTCGCGCAAACTCCTCAGACGTCAAGTAGGACCTAATGTAATATCCCCACATGCCTCAGACTCTGAGGCATTTTGTGTGCAGAAGATGGTAGTATTGGTGGTAGCGTACTTATGGCAAACAGGCACCTTTCGAGAAGTATTGTTCTTCAAACACTCTTTGAGTGGGATTTGAACGATGTTGAGAAAAATGGTGTTGACGATATTTTAGGAAGAAATATCGACGAATTTGCCCCCAACAAGACGGACTCACCGTTCATGAAGAAACTCCTCGATGGAGTCCTTCAAAAGCAGAAGGAGCTCGACCTCGTGATTGAAAAGGCTGCCCCAGAGTGGCCGATTGACCGCATCTCTCCCGTTGACCGCAACATCCTCCGTATAGGGCTCTTTGAGCTCCTCTTTTCGCCGCGTGAGGAAGTGCCAGCAAAAGTTGCTATCAACGAAGCTATCGAGCTTGCAAAGCAGTTTGGCGGCGACCACTCGAGCCGCTTTGTGAATGGTGTGCTCGGCGCTGTCTATAAGGAGATTGGCGAGCCAGGGAAGGGCGAAACCTCGAAGCGCAAGAAGCGCGACGTGCCGTACGAAGAAATGCCCATAGAGCGCCTCGTGGGTGGTGTGGTGTATGCACGCGACGGTGAAGATCTATACTTCGCCCTCGTACACGACATCTTCGGACACTGGACGCTTTCAAAGGGAGGAATTGGCGAAGATGAAGAAGTGAAGGCTGGCGTGGTCCGCAAAATCAAAGAGGAAATTGGTCTCGATATTGAAGCTGAAGACGAGCTTGGGAAGAACGAATATATCGCCTCGAACCCAGAGAAAGGGAAGGTGCGTAAGCAGGTAAACTACTTCCTTGCACGCTCTCCCTACGTAGACATCACGCTTGAAGAGAAGGGTGGCCTTGATGATGCGCGCTGGTTTAAGGTGACCGAGATACTTGAATTAAACTTTTACGAGGATATACTACCTATCGTCACCAAGGCCGTGACGATACTTGTAGCACGAAAATAAACCACATTCGCGATATTGCGTCGTCATGGGTCCCGTCCGCCGCGCTCACCGTACCTCTAAGTACGACTCGCACAACGGCCTCCCATTCCTCGCTCTATCATCGAATCTGCTTCATTTTCTTGTGGCACATGAATGGATTATAAGTTTAGAGAAATGACTTGAATTTGGCGCACTTCTTGAATAGAGAACTGCTCGCAAATTGAACTCATTTCAACAACAATTGAAATACACATGAAGCCAGACATAGAGAAACTCGAGGGTATCCTCGGAGTGAAGATGAGTGATCATAAGACACTTCTCTCTGCCATCACTCATCGTTCATACTTGAACGAAAACCGCACCGCGTCACAAGAACACAATGAACGTCTTGAGTTCTTAGGAGATGCCGTACTTGAGCTCGTCATTACTGACTATTTGTTTTCAAAGTACCCAGAAAAGCCAGAAGGAGAACTGACCTCAATCCGTGCAGCTTTGGTAAACACCAACACGCTTTCAGAAGCAGCGACGAAGCTTGGTATTAATGAATTTCTTTTACTTTCGAAAGGAGAGTCGAAAGATATGGGGCGAGCCCGACAGTACATCTTGGCAAATGCTTTTGAGGCGATTACAGGTGCAATATACCTCGACCTAGGCTACCCTGAAGCACGTGAATTCATTGCTCGTCGTCTTTTTGATCTTACCGATGAAATTGTGGCGAAGAAATTGTGGCAAGACGCTAAGAGTCGTTTCCAGGAAATGGCACAGGAGCATGCA
>JBJOQE010000077.1:0-12726 GCA_046050105.1 Candidatus Parcubacteria bacterium | reverse complement strand
CGTGCCGTGCCATAGCGGTCGCTATATTAAAGAGAGTCTGGGTGGATTACACAACCCAATGAATAACTTTTTTTGTAATTTGAACTCGAGAGATAGTTGGGATCAACAGAGTACGCTGCATCCCAAGGTGACTTCTGCTGTCCAAAGCGATACAGGGCTACTTTGCCCGACGTACAGGGTGCGGGATAAATAGCACCGACTACTGAAGGCTTTTCTTTTACTAATGGTACATCGTTACAGGTTGCAGAAGTAGTCAAGAAGTACTCAGTTGCGGTTGCTCGGACAACCTTACAACGATAGAGTGTTTTTGTATAAGGTGTTCCTACCCGCGGAAGTGCAAACGCAACTCCTTTGGGAAGGTATCCTGAAGTTTCCCAACCCTTGCGCTCCCATGGAGAGTAATCATGATCAGGAACGGTCGAATTGTACCACTCAAATACAGGTATATATTTTGGTTCGGATACTCCCGCAAAGTGCAATAATGATTGCGAAAGAGCGCGAACCGTTGGGCGTATAGATAAACTGTGTACGCCATCAAACAAATTAGGAACATCCGCCCAGATAAAGAAATCTAGTCCATATATACGAGAATCGCTTCGCGCCAGACTAAAGTAGTGGAACAATACTTCCATCAGCTGCTGTTCACTGATGGCATTCTTGTCAAACGCTTCGACTGCAAGAATTATCTTTGCAGAAGTAAGGCTTTTGAGTTTAGTTACACCTTTTACGATACGTTCCTTGAAGTGCGCGTCGACTCCTTCTTTTGTATATTGGTCATTAGCTCCGTTGTACCAGTCAAATGACACCCAATCCAAGTTAGATGGAACTCCTCGCTCACTGCTAGGGACCTTTGTGCATGCCCTTGACTCAACATACCCAGGTTGGAAACAGTGGTGCGCGAATGTGATATAAGTTGGAATTCCTGGAATTGCTGCTTCAAGTTTACTTATTACTGTTTCAAGTACCGTTTTCGGTACTTGTTTTGCATCAGTATATGGTTCGTCTATAACATAAAACGCTGCAATATCTGAAAGGTGTGGAGAAATGCTCGTCTTCAAACGTTGGATGGACTGATCAATATCATCTCTCATTTTAAATGTTCCGTTTGCGCCTGTTTTGCTGAACAGGTCCCACATAACATCAACGATAGGTGAAATCTTGGCATCTACTGCTGAAGCAAGGTGTGCAGCATCAACGTGTCCAGCATTGAGTGCCCCGGTGGCTTCCGATGTGAAATCGCCATACACTGTTGAGGCTATAAAGTACGATGAGGAAATTTTCTTCGGCTGTTTCTTCAGTACACTGCAGGAGCTGTGCGTAAAGGTTCCTGAAAGGGTGCCATCAGTACAGGTGCGAATTTCTGACTGACATACAGAGCTATTAGGTACAGACTCATTTTTATATGCAGTTACACTGCCACCATGTGGAACCGAAACGCTGTTGTTCAATGTGCAGGTCCGCATTGTGGGTGTTGATGTGGCTCCGAGTGTTGCTCTCGTAAGAACATACGGAGGAGGTGTAGTTGATATAGGTGCAGTTTGCGATGTACTCCCTCCACCTGACGCACCTCCCGTTTGTTGCTTTGGCTTCGAGGTGATTTCATGTACCGAGAGTTTACACACCCTAGCAAGTTTCTCTTGTGTTCTGGGACCTACGGCTCCATATCCCGTACTTTCGGGAGTGCCGTGTGGTACCACCTTATGCTTCTTTTGCCATATTTGTACGGCTTTTTCAGTTTGAGAACCAAAATATCCTGTAACCGAATCAGTAGAAAGTAGTTTTTCTCGGACGAGAAAAGATTGTAGTGCGTAGACATCATCTCCTTCTGAGCCACGAGCAACATTGCGAGTGAAAGAGGGACATGTATTTGAGTGTTGTAGTTGTGACAATTCACCCTTATATTTGAGTGTTTCAAGTTCTGCCGTGAGCACTTTGAGTGACGCAAAGAGTTCAGTGATCGATGGGGCTGCGTGCACACTTATTGGTAGCATGAATATACAGCTGAATATTGTGGCAAGAAGAATGCGTCGTAGATACATAAGATAGATTGTTTACATAACCGTAATGAGTCACGATCGATAGCGGGCAGCGATGCGCATTTCTACCTTAGTGCGTGCCATGCCGTAGCGGTCGTATGAATCGTGGATGAGGCGCTCTATCTTGGTGTCGTCGCCTGCAGTTATAGGGTAGGTTTTGATGTTAAAGGGGCGTGCCGGAGTGCCGTTTGCCAAAATGCGCACATAGGCATTGTAGTTTTCAATATTCATAAGGTCGTGCGCAGAGAACACGGGCGCAAACTGTTTTTCGAGCGCCTCGGCGTCGTCGGCGCCCACACGGAACGACACCATAGAACCCACGTTGCCAAAGACGGCGTCGCGGATACCTTCGTCTATCTGGGCGATGAATTGGTGCGCGACGGTGAGCGAGAGTTTATATTTACGTGCTTCAGAGAGGATGGCCGAGATAGAGTTTGTGGTGACGTTTTGGAACTCATCGATATACAAATAGAACGGCGGGAAGTCGCCACGAATGTTGTCGACACGTGAGAGCGCTGCCATGAGAAGCTTGCCGACGATAATCATACCGATGAGGTTTGCGTTTATTTCACCCAAGCGGCCCTTTGCAAGGTTTACCAAGAGAATTTTCTTTTGGTCCATGAGTTCACGGAAGTCAAAGGACGATTCCTGCTGGCCAATGATTGGGCGCATGTAGTCGTTAGCGGTGAAGACGTCAAACTTTGACGTGATATACGGGATGATGTTTTCAAGTGCCGCGTCCCCCCCTGCTTGGGTGGCGATTTTAGTCCAAAACTCAATCACCACGGGGTTCCGTGCCTTGGCGAGCTTCGCGCGGCGGAACTCGGGATCTGCCATCACGCGCGAGATGTCGAGCATGGTTGAGCCGCTTTCGGGGTCTTCAAGTACGAGGAGTGTGGCATTTCTGAAGTACTGTTCGAACATCGGGCCCATCGACTCTGGCACCTTGCCATAGAGCTTTTGGAATATAGAAAAGAGCTCGTTTACCACGAACGTTTTTTGCTCGGGATGCTTCACGTCGTACTCGAGCATGTTGAGCCCAATGACGCGGTCCATGTATGAAGGGTCAAAGTAGATGACATCTTTCTCACGTTCAGGGGGCACCGCTGCAAGAATGTCGAGGATGTCGGTGCCGTGTGGGTCCATGAAGCACACGCCATTCCCTGCGAGGATGTCGTCGATAGCAAGTTTTTTAAGGAACACCGACTTACCCGTACCCGTTTGCCCAATGACGTAGAGGTGACGGAGGCGGTCCTTTTCGGTGAGGTACACCTCGGTACGCTTGCTTCGGTATTCGCTATAGCCAATATGAGTGCCGACACCCGGAAGCTCAAGTGGTGCCGGCGCGCTCTTTGCGCGAGACTGCTTGAACTGTGGTGTGGCGTCGCTTCCGGCGTTTAGGAAGTGTGCGATGCCAGCAAGTTCGCCGGTGGTGAGTGGCATCTGTTCGCTTTCGGTAAACTCACGAAAGGCAAAGGCGCGGAGCGTACGGTCGAGCTGTTTGCCTTTCGGATGGCTCCACGAGAAGCCGTTGCCGCGAGGACTCTCAAACTGGTTGAGTGCCGACTCAATTTCGCGCATGGTGCGGAGTGCCTGCCCTTCCGAACGAGCTGAAACGGCGATGCGAATGTCGGCCTCGAGCGTGGGGGTCTGGAGTTTTTTATCAAAAAGTTCGAGTGCTTTGTCGTCTACTCGCTCGTGCTCCTTTTCTTTTTTCTTCGAGTCTTGGGATTTAAAGACGTCTTTCACACCTTCAAAAAGTTCACCCGAAACAGTGGAGAGGCGGATGGCTTTTTCTGGTGACACTCCCTTCCCTACTTTTTTTTCAATCCCGCGCACCACTTTTTGATGATGGTCGCCTGCGTCGCGGAGCACTATTTGAATAGAAGCGCCACCGCCATCTTTTTCAATTTTAGAAAAACCGTTTAAGAGCACTGACATCGGGTCGTGGTCGAATTCGTCGTAGGTTTTAAGTGGGTAGGCAAAATGTTTGCGCAGCTTTGCTACTGCTGCAACTGAGGCACCATTCTCCACAAAGATGTTGTAGTCGTGCACTTGCTCTTCAAGTATGGCGTGAGGATACAAGGAGAGAATGTGTTTTTCAAAAAGGTCGGTATGGGTAGAAGGAACGGCAACATAAAACACGATGTCATCACTTTTGTCGGACACCGCAATTTCAATGGTGAAATGCTCTTTTGCGGCACCGCGAGAGACCGAGCGCATGCCGGCATAAAACTGCTCCATGGCGGAGACAAGCTCCTTAAGTGGTCGTGTGGGCTCGTCTTCGTCTTGTGCTTCTGGCAGTGCCACTGAAAAAAGGGTCATGTGTAGCACATTCCAAAGCGGCATACCTTCCTTCATATCTGCTACACGCTTCCCTTCTTTGAGCGCTTCTATGAGTGCGCGGTGTACGTCGTCTACTAAGTGCGGGTTGTGTTGGTCTTCGAGTACAGAAAGCGCGTTCCGAATGCCACGGGTAAAGGCAAGGTTCACTATTTCTTCGGTTTTGTGGCGCGCAACACTCACCATCTCTGCGTGGCCGCGGCGTTCGTGAGGGTCCATCTGATGTCCTGGCGCTAGTAGCACCGCCGGGTGGTGTTCGGCATATTCGCGTAGGGCGTCAGCACCGGCAACTGCAAGCTCATGGGCATCGGCAGTTTGGTTTCGTTCAAGGAGTGCACGCTCGCGCTTAGCTACTTCGCCGCGCAAAAAAGTAATCTCGTCTTCTGGTGACGCAAAGCGCTTCGGTTTTTCTTTTGCACCCAACATTCCTACTATCGTACCGTTTGCGCGCGCTGTTCCCTAGGGGAGACGTCCACAGCTCACCACTCGTATCATAAGTAATGATGATAGTGCCTGCAGATGCTCCCACGAGGCAATAGGCTCACTCACCTTAATGCAAGTCTTTCAAAAGGTGCACACTCACTTCGTATACGTTACCTAGGAACGGCCTAGGTACATTGCTATTGTAAAGTAGCATAAAGTGTGATATAGTATTAAAGGACAAAAAGCAGCCAATAAGAGCTGCATCAGGGATGGGTCATGTCACACATCTTGAAAGGATTGAAAAATGACAGACCTTACACAACAAGTAAAAGAATTTCTTGCCGAGGTTGACTTGGCAAAGAATCCACAGGCCTGGAACGGTCTGATGGAAACGCTGCGCCGTCCAGCCACTGCTCGTGTACATGGTGCATGTGCTGCGGCAGCGTTGCGGGCAAAGATAACCCGCACCAAGCGCATCAAGTCGTCTGACCCCTTGATGTGGAGCTCGCGGCTCCAAACTTCTACTTCCCTTGCCCCAGAAGCACGGGAGGAAATCATCAGGCAGTTAGGCCTTGAAGGGTTGCACGACTAACCAATCGCCCACAAATCAAATGTGGGCGATTTTCTATGGAGTTTGAGTGTCTAGTGTAGAGGGTGTGTCTGGAGAGGGTGTAATGTTTTCCTCTTGTGGTAACTCAGGCTCCGCGCTCGGTGGCACTTCAGGTGGCGGAGTGTCTGCAGATATATCTCCTCCTTCTTCAGCATCATCACCTTCTGGTGACACCACCTCATCAGACGGCGGAGGAGGTGGTGGCGGCATCGGTAGAGTATCCTCTCCTCCCCCGGTTCCATCTCCTTGGCCCCCATTGTTTTGTGAACCCACAAGCTCCATAAATTCTGCTTCAGTAACGCACGTGTTCCCAACGCAGAGTTTTTCAGTTCGCACTTCTCCGGTCGTGATGCTTTGTGAGAGTGCTTCTATCTTCTCTGCAATGTCTTTCACTGCGTTGATGAGCGTCGCGAGAAGCGGCCTATCGGAGAGTGTGAGGAAACCGTGCTTGTCTTCACCGATTGCTTCAGGAATGAACTCTTGAATATTTTGTGCAGAAAAGCCAGTGTACACGTTTGCAGTATCGAAACCGGTCACCTCTTTCCAGCGATATGAAATAGGCTGGATCCCCATAATGGCGTCGAGTCCACGAGAAAACACGCCTGCAATGTTTTTGAGGCGCTCGTCAGAAGAAACCGATACGTTACCGTTTGCGTCGGTGGTAAGGGTGCCGGCGCCAAAATTTGAGAAGCGTACGGTGCCGGTGGTTGAAAGCTGTGCCGTGGGTGTGGTGGTGCCGATGCCCACAAATCCATCCCGATCGATGACGAAACGAGTCTGAAGTTGCTTCGCGACATCTGCTACTTCAATAAGGAACTTCGAGTTCTGGCTACTTGCACCCGTGAGCGCGGAGAGACGTGCGTAGTCGTAGCTCGATGCATCACTGCGCCAGGAGATGCCAGGCTGTGCTCCCGCAGAGCTCGTTTGATTCACGATTTTGACTGCGTCACGAGAAGCAGAGTTCGAGTTCATGTAGAGTGTCATAACATCAAACGTGCTCGCTTTTTGTGCAAATTCAAGAATGGTTTCGAATGCAGAGTTTCCAGCGTCACGACTGTTGACCTGGAAGCGATTACCACTTCCAGCCAGTTCAAACTTTCCCTGAGGTGCCGTTTGGTCTGTCTCAATAAATTCGATATCTGGATTTGGTGAGTCGAGGCGAACATTTGCTGCGCCCCCATTTGTTGAGATGTCGTTTATGCGCACAAGAGGTCGATCCCAATTAGCATTTGTCGTCTCGAACGTAGCGAGGTTTACTGATCCAGCCGGCGTGCTCTGTGACGAAGCAATGTACAATCCACCAGTTGCATTTGAGGTATCTGAAATTTGAAGCATCGCGTTTGCAGTCGAAGTGCCAATTGATACGACGCCGCTTTGGTATAAAATATTCGCGCCACTTGAAAGCCACTGTGATGCAGTAATACCAAGAGATGAGGTGCTTACCAATTCGTATCCACCAACAGTATTCCCTATGAGAAGTTGCCCAAGCCCAGGGCTTGTGGTGGTGCCAGTGCCGCCCCGGCTTACTCCGAGAGCGCCGCTCCACGAAGGGGTGAATGTGTGTGTGTTGCCAACTGAAGAGATGGCAATACCGATATTGGTGTCAGAAGATGTTGCAAACGACTGTGTGGCACCAATGAGCCCGTTCATGGTGGCGATGCCGCCACCTCCGCCAGTTATGCATACGCCGCCGACGGCAAAACAGCCAGTGGCGAGACTGATGCCGTGTTGGAAGGTGGTAGTTCCAATGCCTAGTACGTTGAGAGCTTGCACGGTAATAGATGATGTGGCTACCACGACACCGCTTGCGTTAGTTGCAAGGAGCGATGAGGTGGCGACATCGGAAAGTGAGAGCGCGTTTAGGGTGGCGCCATTACCAAACACCAATGCGCCATTTCCCGTGCCGTCGCCGATGAGACTTGCCAGACTCTCAGAATCTTCAAGCGCGTCCTCGCTTAACTTTTCAGAAAAGTTTTCAAAATCTCCTGGGGATATACACCCGAATGTTTCGTCAGAAGCCGAGCGGCACCGCATTTTCCCTTTCTTTATGCTGAGTCCTTGGCCTGGAGCAATTTTTGTGTGTGAAAGTAGTTGTGCAAGTGTCGATATATCTGTTGCGGGGGTGCTCGCGTAGTTTTTGTCCTTTACATCTGAGGCACCAAGCACCATGCCGAAAGACTCAGTGTCACCTTCAGTACTTTGCGCATCAACTTCTGCTTTTATCACCTCATAGAGGGGCGAGTCATAGACATTGCTGTTGAAGGAAGTTATGTTCCCTTCAGAGGCTATGTGAGGCGTAGCTTGCTCGACTTTTGGTGTATGGGTATTGGGTGAGGTCGCGGAGCGTATTACAAAGCTCGCAGTCAGCAAAAACAAAATAACCGCAAGTGATGCGCCAAGTCGTATTCCTCGCATTAGTGAGATTTTAGCAGGAAAAATCTTCCCTGTTGGGGTTCTCTGTGGAGATGGTGCTCGTTAGCGTTTCGTAATGATAGAGCGTTTGTATGCATCGAGATGCTCTAAAGCAATGCCAGTGCCGCGTGCAACACAGAAGAGTGCATTGTCGGCCACAATAGACTTAACCCCGGTGCGGCGCTTTACGAGCTCGTTAAAATTACGCAGCTGCGAGGTGCCACCGGTCATGATGATGCCTTGGTCGATGATGTCGGCTGCGAGTTCGGGAGGTGTTTCCTGGAACACATCTTTTATGGCTTTTACCATTTCGCGAAGTTCGCGGGAAATGGCGCGTACCACGTCGTTTGTTTTAAGTTCCGCCGTGCGTGGAAGACCAGTGAGAAGGTCGCGGCCCTTAATCTCCATGGTGAGCTCTTCTTCAAGAGGAAGTGCAGAGCCCACTTGGATTTTGATGTCTTCCGCTGTTTTTTCACCAATGGCGAGATTGAACGATTTTTTCACGTAGTCGATGATGGCGTGGTCGATGCGGTTGCCGGCACACTTCACGGAGTTTGCTGCCACAATGCCGCCAAGAGAAATGACCGCTACGTCGATGGTGCCGCCGCCGATGTCGACAATCATGTGGCCACGAGGCTCATTAATGGGAATGTTTGCGCCTATTGCGGCAAGGATAGGTTCTTTCACCACGTAGGCGTTACGCGCACCTGCTTTGTTGGCCGCTTCTACGACGGCACGTTTTTCGGTTGAGGAAACTCCAGCTGGTACCGACACCATCACTTCAGGTTTAAAAAGATTCCACGGCCCGAGTGCTTTGCGCAAGAAGTAGCGGAGCATTGCTTCGGTCACGCGATAGTCGGCGATAACGCCATCTTTCATGGGGCGGTAGGCGCGAATGGTTTCGGGCGTGCGGCCAATCATCAGCTTTGCTTCTGCACCCACAGCGAGGATTTTGTTATCACTTGAAACGGCCACCACAGAAGGTTCGTTGAGCACAATACCCTTGCCCGCCACAAACACGAGGATGTTGGTGGTCCCTAAGTCGATACCCACTTTTGGAATAAGACGCATAGAGTGCATGCGATAGCTTGCGTATGATAGCTTTTTTCTTGCGGTACTGCACGTAGTGAGTGCATGGGATAAAAAAACCGCCGGTCCTCAGTGACTGGCGGGGCTTCCTCGTGACGCGGGGTACGCGTATGTGCGCACCGTATCGGGTGTTTTCATCACCTGATATGCCAGGTGATGCGCAATGTCGTTGCGAACGCCAATGTGCGTGAAATGAGCTACAATTTTGCCGCATTGTAAATTCACGAGTCCTTTGTTGGCCCACTGAATTACCGCCCGCTGTGCTTCGCTATCGTAGGTATGCCTCCCTTTCCCGGCACTAAAATCAATAGTGATAGGAGGATTACTCGGCACTTTGAGCGCATGCCGCAATGCGGCCTGTAGCAATTCTTCAGCAAGCACACGCTGTGATGCGTCTTGCTGAAGCAGACGTCTCGTCTGTGGGTGTGTGGTCACGTGATTTGCTGACTCCACGATGGTGCGTGCGATGTAGTTACCTACCTGTTCCAGCGCTTTGGTGTACGTTATTTTAAACGCGGGTATTCCCATGACGTTTCTCCTTCACGTAATGAGCTCCATATCTTATGTGACGATACCACTTAGAGGAAATAAATCAAAACCGCCGGCAACGAAGTTGCCGGCGGGGTACGCTATGTCTCTGCCATTACTGGATCACCCACTTCATTGATGAACGCAATAACGCGACCGCGGTCGTCTTCAATGTGTTGTGCGAACGCACGTGCGATGGCATCAGGCACGCCTACTTGCATAAAAGGGCGTGCCCACATTTCGATGCGATACTGCTTCCTGGAGTCGTGCATGAGCTCCTTAAGCGAGGAGAGAATATCTTCTGGTATGCACGAGTCATGAAATTGAATTGCAATGGCAATATCCGGCGTCATACTGAGCGATAGCATGATACTTTTTTCAAAAATCATGCGCACCCGTTCGTCCTCTGTGTGCTTATAGGGCGAGCAAACCCCCGCTCTACCATCAGAAAATGCAGCGCGTGAGCTGCGATTACAGAGTGTTTGGCGACGCACTTTGCGGTATGCCTTGATGCCCACAATAGCTTGTTCGTAGAGCTCCCACATAGTTCCCTCCGGAGTTGTATGGTTGTTGGTATCTAGCTACTTAGAAGAACAAGTTCAGTTTCGACGATACTCCCCCATGTTGAGAGTGTCAAAGTGTCAAAGTGGAGAGTAACAGCTCCATATGTACAAAGTTTGTCAAACATTCCCTACCTCGCGTATCATAAGCGCATATCCGCCTTTGCAATATAACGACTATATGAGCGAACCACTCCCTGAAAAAACCATTCTGTCTCTCTCCATCGAGGGGGGTACTCCTCTTTCTGGTACGGTCAAAACAAACACCTCAAAAAATGGTGCGGTGGCGCTCCTTGCTGCTTCGCTTTTAAACAAAGGCACAACTACTCTGCATCGGATGCCGCGCATCGAAGAAGTGTTTCGCCTCATTGAAGTGCTGCGTTCGATTGGTGTACAGGTCGAGTGGCAGCAGGTGAATGGCAGCAACTCGGTGGTCATTACCCCACCTGCGGTGTTTGACCTCTCGCGTATCGACGAGCAGGCAGCACGACTTACCCGTTCCATCATTCTGTTTATCGGTCCCCTCGTCCATCAGTTTGCTGATTTTCGCCTGCCGCAGGCAGGCGGCTGCAAGCTTGGTAGCCGTACGGTGCGCCCCCACTTCTATGCGGTGGAGCCTATGGGGGTGAATGTGGTGGCCGAGGAAAACCATTTTCATGTGACGCATCGTGGTTTTAAACCAAACCAAGAGATCGTGCTCTACGAGTCGGGAGATACCGTGACCGTGAACGCCATCATGACGGCGGCGCTCATTCCGGGTGCCACGACGCTCAAATATGCCTCTTCAAACTATCAAGTGGCCGAACTCTGCTACTTCCTCGATGCGCTTGGTGTGCGGGTTGATGGCACTGGTCTTACTACCGTCACCGTTCACGGAGTTGATGAAATCAAGAAAGATATCGAGTACACGCTTTCTGAAGACCCTATCGACGCCATGTTCTTTCTTGCAGCAGCGGTCGTCACGCACTCACCCATCACCATCACCCGTGCACCGATTGAGTACTTAGAACTCGAGCTTCTGAAGCTCTCAAAAATGGGCTTCGATTACACAAAAACGCCCGTCTATCTTTCAGAAAATGGCCGTACCAAACTAGTAGACATCACCACCGTGCCGTCCGACATCGAGGCGCTCGATGAAAAAATCTACGGCCGCCCGTACCCTGGCCTCAACATCGATAACCTCCCGTTCTTTGCCGTCATTGCAACCGCAGCGCGTGGGCAGTCACTCATTCACGACTGGGCATACGATGGCCGTGCAGTCCACTTTATGGAGCTTGAAAAGCTCGGAGCACACATGCTCTTGGCCGACCCGCACCGTGTGTTTGTGACCGGGCCTACCTCGCTCCAGCCTGCCGACTTGGTATGCCCGCCAGCACTCCGCCCTGCGGCTATTTTGCTCATTGGGATGCTCGCAGCGCGTGGCCACTCAAAGCTCCACAATATCTACTCCATCAAACGTGGCTATGAGGATATTGCCGAGCGCCTCCAGGGCCTCGGCGCGAAGGTAGAGATTTTCGAGGAGTAGGAATATTCATAGAACAAAAGAAAAACCGCCCGAACGAAGTTCGGGCGGTTGCAGTACATGGATATTCTGGCGTTACTTTTCAGCAGTTGTCTTCATCATGCCCTCAGTATTCAGAATGAATTCCTGTCCTGCAGGAATCATCATCACACTGACATTTGGTGCAAGCTTGCTTGCAAACAAGTACTGCACGTATTGCGGGGTGATTGACTCCGACAACTTCTTGTTGGCCTCTGCTTGTTTGGTGGCTTCGATCAGAATTGACTCGCCACGACCACGAGCAGTTTCAATGGCTTGGTCAGCCTTTGCTTTTTCCGCTTCAACTTTAGCGCGCTCTGCAAGTGCATTTTGAGTGTTGGCTTGTTTTTTTTCGATCGCATCTTGAAACATTGGTGAGAAAGAAATGTTATCAATCAGCAAATCTTGCACTGTAATAGAGTGTGCACGCAGCTCGTCGGTGAGACGTTGTGCGACAGCGCGACGAATTTTTTCACGATTCGGAGCAACTGCAACACTTGAGTAGCGGACCGTCTCATCCTTAAAGGCTTGGTTGACGCGAGGTGCGACCAATGTGTTGAACCAATCCTTGCCAACTTCGCGGTACAAGTTCTGAATGTTTTCAGGAGACACCTGCACGTTGATTGTTGCGGCGACATACACATCTTGAGTTTCAACGCTGAAAGAATCCAGTTTTTCGAATTTCCAGCTTTGAATTTGCACTGAAGCTGGGACCAAACTTGCCCAAGGCTTTGTGACTTGCAGACCGTCAGAACGTTGATCCGTGATGGCACCGAAAGTATAGACGATGCCCACATAGCCAGCAGGGACTTGCCAGAACATATTTGCCGCAGTCAGAATGACTATCAGCAGCGGCGTCCCGTATGAAGCGAGTCGCCGTAATACGGTTCCAAGAGCAGATTCAAGGTGTTTTGCACCGTAGTATGTGCTTACACCCGCAATGATGATAATGAGAACGAGAGCAAAGTAGCCCATGCATACCTCCTTGTTAAGATTGACCATTCAATCTTCTGTAAAACAGAATAAGACATTCTATTAAGTATGTCAATAGTATTCTTCTTGCGCATGGTAGAATACACGCATGTACGTTATCGAGGTCATTCCTCTTCATGTGGGGCAGCAGGTTGGCACCCTTTCCTACTTCTCGAGTGTGCCGTATGCGCGAGGGGGCGTTATTACCATTCC
>JBJOQE010000076.1:0-6859 GCA_046050105.1 Candidatus Parcubacteria bacterium | reverse complement strand
ACAATCGGCTTCCCTGTAATCACGCCCGGCTCGCTTTTACCCACCACTTTTTCATACTCGTCGAGCATCACGGCCATGATTTCTGGTGTGGTGTACACATCTGGCGCAGGAATGTCACGATCAACCCCTATGTGCTCGGCCATAGCTCGTGCATAGGCACGCGCAATGACATTAATATCAGCTTTGGTGTACGCCTTTGGGTCAAATTGCACACCACCCTTTGCGCCGCCGAGAGGAATATTCACCACCGCACACTTCACTGCCATAGCTGCTGCAAGCGCCTTCACCTCATCTTCGTCAGCCTTGGGATGAAAACGGATACCACCTTTATACGGACCACGCGCATTGTTAAACTGCACACGAAATGCAGGAAATATTTTTTTACCTTGTGCAGTAACTACCTCCAAGTCCTTCATATGAATGGCATCCGGGGTGAGAAGCCGCGCTGCATCGCTCTGACTCATGCCGAGTGAAGCAATAGCACCTTCAATATGTGAAATGATTTGTTGGTAAGGTGTCATGATGGATTATGGTTTCACAAGCGGCGAAATTATATCGATGAGTTCCGCTTCAGTGGGAAGAGCGAGAAAATGAGCAATGAGCGCACCCTTCTGGTCATACACCACCACTTCAGGCATGCTGTGGCCACCGCTTTGTTGATAGTAAGCATCTGCCACATCCTTAGTATAGATAATATTGTCCGGAAGTGCATAGTGTGTACGATAGTCGCGCACTATCTGTTCATCTTCTTTGCGATTAACCGCAATAGTGGTGACACTATCAGCAAAATGGTTTTCGACGCGCGAAAGCACCGTGAGTATTCCAAGGCACTCAGGACACCACGTGGCCCATGACATAACCACTGTCGGTTTTCCTTCCAGACTTTCAGTGTCGAGTGTGGTGCCACTTTCAAGCGTAAGTACGACCTCCCCCATCACACGATCGCGTGCACTCACTTCTTCCTGGTGATGCGCCAAGTAGTAGGTGCCTGCTACCACACTCAGTGAAGTAGCTGCAACAAGTGGCAATACTGCAAGGCGCTTTGCGTTGCTCGTCATACCAAACCGCATATGTGTCTATCCCTTGAAATAGAGATCTTCTAGTTTCAGAGGATCAGTACCGGGTTCAGCGTCACGCAAATTCAAGATGACCGATTTCCCATTGAGCGTGGCTTGTATGGTTGCTTTTTCTGAAGCAGTAAAGTCGACACGGAAACGCTGTAGCGTAAGTACTTGCGCACAGGTATCTGCATTATTAAGCGTGGTGAGCTTGATATTCACCTGCTCCGGCATGGACTCAGCAACTATCACCCCAGATTCAAGTAGGTCGCACGGCGTAGGGACCATCACATCTCCCACTACTACATGTGCACCATCTTTAAAGAAGTGGACAGCGTTAATACGCACATCATCAGTGGTAGTTGCTACGGGAAGCTCGGGCACCACTATGGGTGCGCGTGCTAATTCAACACGCTTCATGTAAGCATAGCCAAACATTGAAGCGGTTATAAGGATAAAGAGTGCGGTTCCGACGATAATTGCTCGCTGATTCATGATGGGTGCGTTAGATAAATAATCTTTCGCTTCTCTCCATATTCTAACACGATAACCGACATGCGTAATACCGCACACCATCACACGAGTGTTCGTGCTTATTTTGCCCTATCGCTTCCTATAATGAAGAGTATTTCAGGTGCAGCCTCTTCACCTACAGGGCGCATCGAGAGTGGGATATTGTCCCACAGTTCACTTAAGGTCTTTGCTTCTTTTTGCATCGACGCGTTATAGATAATGACACTCCGCTCTCGAGTGTCGGCATCCGTTGAGATATCTCCGATAGCGTATCCTTCTTTCTCGAGTCGACTCACGAAACTGCCACCTGCGCCCTGGATTCCACTTGCATTCACCAGCGATACACGGACACGGTCTGGCATCTCACGTACCTTTGCCGGCGTAGATCCTTCTCTAGTATCCACTGTAGCAGCTGAAGGTGTGTCTTCTTTTTTTGTCAGCATCACCTCTCCACTTTCATTACGCATAGTTACTTCATATGGCCGCGACACTTCGCGTGCATCCATGACATACCACACGATAAGTGCCACACCCACTAAGCCAATACACAGCGCTACGATGAATGTGCGGTATTGGTGTACATATGCACGTAAGTTGCGCGGTGCCGCTTCAGTACTTACCGCCTCCTTCACCACAGCACGGCGTAAGTCGAGCACGCCAGCTCTCAGAGGTGCCACTATCTCCCGACGCGTCACACGACGCTTCAACACCGTCTCAGGAACCGCCTGTGCGGTGCGCTGTTTTAGAGAATCTATACCTGCCATATCAAGTACACGGCGAACATACAAGCGGATTGAGAGGAATATGAACAACCCGAACAGCGCAATGAAACCAAATGTAATAAGTGTCGCTTTCACCGGTATAACCCAGAAATACACCGTCCGGTATACAGATTCTTTTGCATCAATACCATACGACAAGGTTGCCACCGCTTTATAACGTCCGATATCGGTAATAGATGGCGTGCCTTCCCAGGTAAAGGAAAACTTCCGCACACTTTTGGGGAGTACGTTACCAAAGTTTGTTTTGTGGTTTACCGGAATAAAACCCCGCTCCTTTCCCCACATATTGAAAATAGTGATATCTCCTTGTGGCTGCATATACACATTCCCGCTATTTTCAAACCGAAGCACAAACTCAGCTTGTGGTGTATTCGTGAATGTATGAGCAACCGAAAACTCACGTATCTGCCCTTCCTCAACCACTTCACCGGCCACTCGTGCGAGGAAAAGCGACGACACCACTTGCGATGTCTGCACTACACCAGCCTCACCTGTTTCGCCAGGCTTGCGTGTACCAATGAGTATAGCGGCAAAGTGCCCACCGGGTGGCGCTGCTTCCGGTACCGTAACTACATAGTCTACTTGTGTCGATGACTCTGGGGGGATGGTGATGGGTTCACGAGTCACGTCAATCCAGCCCGCAAACGTCGTGGCGTCCACCGGGTCAGATGTCATCGGCACAAACTTTGGATGTCCTTGTTCGTCAGAAGATTCAAAGTTCACCGGAGTGGCGTACACCGTGAGTGGGTACGAATTCGCGTTAATTATTTTCAAGTAACTCTTGAATATATCGCCTGGCTTTACCACCATCTGCGAAAAGGGTGGTGTGACCGAGAGCACTTGGCTCTCCTGGGCGAGCAGCGCCTGTGGCGCAGCAACACACCACATCAGGGTGCAGAGTATGGTGGTCAAGAGTGAGTATTTCATAGGCGTGGTTTCATATCTATATCGTGGTGTACAGCACCGGACACTCCATCCTTTACATAGAGCGGAACCGCCGCACTACCGTCATCGTCAATATCAATAAAATTGTCGTCTTTATGCGCATAGCGACGATGGAGGACCAAGGATAATGCTACCCCGATGAGAAGCATCCCCACGAGGAGTACGAGGAGTTTTTTCCAGGGCACCACATAGAAGAACACGGTGTCTTGGAATTGGCCTCGCTGACTCAAACCGTAGCGCATCGTGAGATACGCTTTATACTTACCAACAAGACCCGCGGTGGGTACTGTAGCACTGAAGGTTACCTTCTCCCCTGGCTTCAAGGTGACCTCATCAGGATTCAGCGGCAATGCGGCCACTTCTTCACCACGCTGATTGTAGATCAAAATATCACCTGAGGGTTGCATGTCGACATCACCAGTATTTTCGACAATATATGAGGCGGCTTTATTGTCAGGTGACACAATAAAACGATCAATGACAAAGTTATTCAACCCCATATCTTCACGAGTCTTTTTCACGACGGTCACCGTCAACATAGTGCCTGGTACATTGCCTGCCAAAACTGACGCCTCGGCTTCCTCGCGATTTTTACCTTCGGGAAATGAAATGAGTGCGTGGTATGTTCCCGGCTCAACATCAGGGTTGAGGTGAATAGTGAGTGTTGTAGTGGCGCTCTCTCCCGGTTGAAGCTCGAGCGGTGCACGCGAAAGATCAATCCAACTCGATAAGGTGGAAGTACGGTCGGAAAACGCGGGTGTGGTAAATGACGCAATACCTCCTCCCGGCCCAACGATGACATTATTAACCGAAGGAAAAAGCTGTGTAACCGCGCCAATGCGATTGGTGACCACAATATCTGCATGCGCAATGTCACGTGCCTCAAGTGTGAAGTCGAGGACCAGTGGCACCACAGAGCCAGCCGCATACCCATACGACGGCAGTAGTACTATGAAGAGTACAAAGAGGACACGGAGCGCAGGTAGCATAAGTATCATCATACGTGTTAGAAGACAGGAACCACAATATATATAAGATTAGTACTGTACTGTCCCGCTGACTGCAGTGAACGAGAAGTGACACGATAGAGTACGTCAACCTGATCGTCGAGCACGGGAAGTGAGCTTTGTGCTACTTCACGTGGGACGCTCTCCAGTGCTGCGAAGGAGTCATTGGGTGAGAAGCGTGTCGAGCCGCCGGCAAGGGTGTCGTCACCTGCATGGTAGCCAAAACAGCCATCGACACCAGACGCACACCCCGTGGCCCACCCAACTGGCGCAGTGTTCGAAGCAGCAACCGGTGCTATTTCATCCCCCCCTGCAGACAGAAAACCTTGACGAGAATATACAAACACCTGATATCCTTCCGTAGCGTCGGTAGAAACATTCAGTCTGTACGCAGCATTTTTTGTCGTGCTTCCGGTAAAGGAACCAAACGGTATCAGTGTGGGCATGGTGGCGACATCAGTGACAACTCCCTCCACCGTCGCCGCTGCGGCGACTCCCGACAGTGTGAACGTCAGTGTGGCCCCCCGTGTGGTGAGCGATGGATATGACTCACCGTCTGCCGCAGTGATGGCGGCATTATTGGTGACGTCATATGCGCGGAAGTAATACGTGCGATTTGCGCGTGCGCCCGCATGGCGAATGGTAAATGCAAATTCTGCCGAAGAGGTTGCGGGCTGATCGTAGGTCGAGGCACTGGTGCCCGACGCGTTGTGTACACCGCAGCCACGTCCGACACCACCAGCACAACTTTCCGCATCACTCAGTACTGCAGTGGTAATAACACTTCCCTCAGGAACTGAACTTGTAGCATAACACCAGTATGATGTGCCATCGGCACAGGAAGAGGTGCCCACAACATCGGTTGCGGAGTCGAATGTAGGTGATTCAGAAAATTGCAGTTTGAATTTCACATCGGTCCCCGCTGCACCATTCGACTCCTTGAGTGTAAGGCGAAGCACCACGGCGTTGTCGTAGTTCACATCAATGGGGGTCACTGTCTCAAGTGCAAGTGGAACGGTCGGTGTCTCGCTCCCCTGGTCGTCGTACCATCTCCAATTTTTTGATTCAGCACCGTAGCCAATCGTACGCACCACAGGGTAGAAGTTATACGCCACAAACTCGGTGTCATCAGATTCCACCATTCGGAAACAATAACTCGCTTTTTCATCGGCATTGTTGTTCATCACGCTCCAATCGAATTCGATATCTTCACCCGCACGCACAATATATGATGTCGCCGGTGTGTTGTTTTCTTCTTCGTAGGTACCCGCTCTATCGGCGACCGAAATATTAAGATCACCTGCCGTTGGTGGGTTAACGGAAAGTAGTGAGCCGTCATTAACGGGTGTGTTGTAGGCACGCCACTTTGCTGTGCTGGAAGCAGCATCACCCAAGTCCTGCCACAGGGTAACGGCGGCGCATGATGCACCTGGCCGCTTGCCATACTGCAATTTGAAAGCATCAATGCCGGGGGGCATGGAAGACTGCCCGCTCACATTCAGTGTCATGCGCATACGCACCACACTACCGTTTGCCGTTGGTTCGTCTAATCCACTCATGGCAGTGTTCTCACCAAGGTCGGTGGCGCCAAGGGGCCACGGGTCGGTGGGGTCAAGTGCATCATTGTTTGCATACAAACGGTAGTAATTTTGCGAAAGTTCTCTGCGTGCAGCGGGCCACTCCACCACCTCGGTGCGATACGAGCGACCATCGGTCGTGTTTGAAAGCCAGATACGATAATTTGTAGTTGAAGTTGCGAAAAGCTCAACCATAATAATAGGTTCTGGGTAGGTAGTACCGGTGCCCGTTGCCGTGTTGTTCATAAAAATAGAAGTCTCACTCACGTCATCAATCGTCGTGCCAATGGCAAGCGTAGTCGAAAATGGCGCAGTGCCGCTTGGTGTCGCACCACTTGAGCGCGTCACTATCATCGGACTTCCCTTGGTTTGTGTGTTTTCGATAACCCACGCCACAGACCGATGGTTAGCAGGCACCGTTGCATTCCCATCAATCTGAAAAGAGACTGCTCCTACTGAAGACAACCACACCTGGTGGCCAAAGTTAGCATGGGTATTAAGTGCACTCAGGACGCGTTTCTGTGTGTGCAGAAACGCGCGTGAGAGACTATTCACTGCCGTGATGTTCTCAGTTTCGGCGGTTCCCGTTGCGGTGTACGCATGCTCCACGCGCTGCACCTTCCAGTTGGCACCGGTGAATTCAAGCACCGCGTAGCTCACACGTACGGCGTCGGTACCGGTCGTACCTCGGTTAAATCCTGCACGTTGTGTGGACGAAGACCATGTCGCAGTCGTGAGCATACTTTCGTAGTTGGTGGCAATCGTATCGGGGTTCCACACACCGGTAATAAACACTGCCACATCGTTGTGATTCACCACGCCGGTCACCGGAGTGCCTGATGCACTTGTAGAGGCAGTACCATACGTCATCACCTGTTGCTGCCGCACGATCATTTCATTGTCACCTCCTGCTGGCCCGACATATTCCACAATCTCCCATGCCACGCGCGTGTTGCCAGCTGGCGCTGTGGTCTGGC
>JBJOQE010000075.1:0-6253 GCA_046050105.1 Candidatus Parcubacteria bacterium | reverse complement strand
TGCCTCATATGGCGAATCAAATACAAAACCGCCTCTTTCTACAAGGCGGTTTTTCTATGCTATTCCTTATGGTGACTTCGTACCTTGAGTCGTGCACTACGGGCCTTGTCGAGCTTCGGGAGGACAATCGTGAGCATACCATGCTTTTCTTTAGCCTCTGCTTCGTCGATAACCACTTCTTCAGGGAGGAGAATGGTGCGTGAGAAGCCGCCCCAGTAGAGCTCGTGGTGGTAGTAGTCGTCATCTGGTGCCTCACGGTCTTCTTCACGATGGCCTTTGATGGTTACCATATCGCGCGTGATGGCAATATCAAGAGCGTCAGGAGGAACGCCAGCAATGAGGGCACGAATCACAATCTTTTCCGAGGTGTGATACATATCAACAGGGAGCTCACCATCTTGGTCAGATTCCAGGCCTTGTTGGTCGTTCCAGGAGTCTTGAGCAACTTCCTCAGTGTCCCGCGCAGCAGTATCAGCATCCTCAAAATCATCCTCTGATGAGTTTGAGCCAGTGAGGCGTTCAAGAAATGATGGTTTGCGAATCATAGTTACGTTTTGGAAGAGTTATGCTGACGCTCGAGCAATTTTACTTTTTCGAATATTAGAAGTAGAGCGATGATTCCCATCCACACAAAGAGGAACACGGTGAGGATGGTCTCACCACTCGATGAATCCATTATAAAAGAGTTGAATAGGGCATGCAATGCAATTGCTATGATAAGTCCCACTGTTGCAAGTGCAATACGTACTACTTTCGCCTGGTAGAACGACATTGCCATAAGCGCACCCACGGTACCTGATGCAAGTACGTGAAGGAGGGTCGCACCTAAGAAACGGAAGTTGCCAGTGAGAATAGACTCAGCGATATTGCCGTTCTGGAGTGGTGTGAAAATGAAGAGCGCATTTTCAAATGCAGAGAAGCCAAGCGCAACAGCAATCATATAGATAATGGTGTCGATAGGTTCGTCCACTGCACGGTTCCAGAGCACGACCACCAGCGCAGCAGCATATTTGAGTACCTCTTCAATGGTGACCCACATAAAGATGAGTGAATCTCCCGAGAAGCGCTCGAGAGCGAATTTCTGAAGTGGGAGTACAATCGGCACAATCGCCATACCCGCAATAAACGCTGCGGCAATAAGTGCTTTTGGTTCTGGGTGGGGTTTGTCTTCACGGAGCCAGAACCACAGCCAAAAAAGGGCAGGGATGAGACCTCCCATAAGTGCGATAAGAACCGTCGCAAAATCCATCCTCCTATTCTAGCAGTGCTAGGCTCTCTTGTGCGCCGTAAGGTCGAATAAAACACCCGATAGTTATCGGGTGTTTTCTGTAGGCACATCATCGATGTGCCAGGGGCCAGGGCCAAGACGTGCCGGCGTAGTAGGTGGGGGTTTTACACCGTGTCCGCTGCAGTTCTTGCAGGTCACCACGCTTTTCCTCAAAGGTACTCCTTTTCGTGGACGAAAGAGATTTCCCATTCCGCCACAGCGTTTACAGAGCTTCATTGCTCTCTCCTCTCAAAATATCTGCGCGGACTATAGCACAGGTCTAGTGTGCGGGCCACTTTGCGACAATGAGCATGTCAGCGTCTTTCCTCGGCAAGTTTTGCCAAATGGTTTCGGTTACGTAGGGCATGAATGGGTGAAGCAGCTTGAGTGAGGTGGTGAGGCATTCGTACAATACATACTGGCGCGCTGCTTTTGCCACTTCGTCAGCCCCCATGAGAATCGGCTTTGATTCTTCGAGAATCTTGTCAGCAAGTTCGCTCCACACGTAGTGGTACGCTTTTTCTGCCGCCATGTAGAGACGATATTCGTCGATGTCTTTCGACACTTCTCCCACCACAGTATGGAGACCAGTGAGGATTTCCTCGTCACGGGAAGAGAGCGTTGCAGGGCGTTCAAGGGATGCACCTTCAACATTCATCAGGACAAAGCGAGAAATGTTCCAGATTTTGTTTGCAAAATGCTTGTACCCTTTGATTTTGTCTTCTGAGAGCTTAATGTCAGTTCCTGGTGTTGCACCTACAATAAGGGAAAGACGAGTGGCATCGGCACCATATTTCAGAATCATATCGAGCGGGTTGATGATGTTGCCGAGCGACTTCGACATCTTTTGCCCTTTGCCATCGCGCACAAGGCCGTGGAGGTACACCGTTTTAAATGGCACTTCACCTAAGTGGAAGCCGCTCATGAGCACCATGCGCGCAATCCAGAAGAAGAGGATGTCGTAGCCTGTTTCAAGTACAGAGGTTGGATGATAGACCTTCATATCGCCTTCCATGTTTGGCCAGCCAAGAGTAGAGAAGGTCCAGAGTCCTGATGAGAACCAGGTGTCGAGAGTGTCTGGGTCTTGCTCCCATCCTTCACCTTCTGTAGCCGCCACACCGCAGTAGATTTCGGTGCCTTTGTACCACACAGGGACACGATGCCCAAACCAAATCTGGCGGCTAATACACCAATCGCGGAGGTTGTTAATCCAGTGATGATAAATTTTTGCAAAATTATCTGGGATGATGTCGATTTGGCCCCCCGAAACCGCAGCGCTCATGATTTTTTTGAGCGTTGTAGTTTCACCGCTTTGAATGCCGTTGATGTTCGAGTGGGGAAGGGTGAACTCACGGTCGACGCCAATAAACCACTGCATTTTTATCTGTGGCTCAATCGTACCCCCGCCGCGGCTATTTACCGCAACGTTGTGTACGTAGGTGTCGTCAACTTTTTCAACAAGGCCTTTATTGGTGAGAAGTTCAATAACGAGAGGGCGTGCTTTCTTAATATGTTGCCCTGCAAGCTCTCCTGCAATCGGGAGAAGCTTTCCATTCCAGTCGATTACTTGTTCCTTGGGGAGGTTGTGACGCTCAGCAATATCGAAGTCGGCTGCATCGTGCCATGGGGTGATGGTCATTACACCGGTACCAAACTCCATGTCTATGGATTCGTCCTTGATGACGGTTGCAGTAATGGTGCCGTTTATCCAGGGAATATCAGAGATCTCTTGGCCGTGAGTGTATTCCTTAAAACGCTCATCGGCAGGATGCATCACCACGTACTTGTCGCCAAACTTTGTTTCAGGACGTGCAGTTGCGATGGTGAAGGGGCCGTACTTCAGGTAGTAGAGCGGCTCCTTCACTTCCTTGTGCTCAAGCTCGTCGTCTGAAACAGTGGTCTGCATTTTTGGGTCCCAGTTCACGATGCGCATGCCGCGGTAAATGAGACCTGCTTCGTACATGCGTACAAAGGCAGTCATTACAGCGTTGTATCTTTGGTCATCGAGTGTGTATGCAAGACGCGACCAGTCTAAACTCGACCCCATTTTGCGGAGCTGGTTCACAATCGTATCTTGGCTTTCAAGCGCGAAGGCATTCACGCGTTTTAAAAATTCATCGCGGCCAAGGTCGTAGCGGGTTTTTTCTTCTTTTTTATAGAGTTCAGTTTCCACCTTTGACTGTGTCGCAATTGCTGCAGAGTCGGTACCTGGCACCCAAAGGGTACGCTTACCGTTCATACGAGCGTGGCGCACCATAATATCTTCAACCGCCAGCATGGCTGCATGGCCCATGTGGAGGGTGCCAGTGACGTTTGGAGGAGGAAGGACGATAGTGTACGGCTCGGCGTCTGGCTTTGTTACGCCCTTTTCAATACAGGTTTCAGGGTTAAAATACCCCGCTTGTTCCCATGCTTGGTAGATGCCGTCTTCTGACGCCTTCGAGTCGTACGGTTTATTAAAGATATCCTTCATAAAAATGGCTGATACGAGCCATCCTAGCACAGTTTTACGAGCTAAAAAACGTATCCACTACGAGTCGTTTCTACGCATGGAGCGCTAGGTTTCCGCGCGCTACTAGTTCTTCATGTGGCAGTGTCGCAGCTTCAGGTGTACGAGTGTATTTCGCGTGTGCAGCGAGTGCGATCATGATGGCATTGTCGGTTGCAAGTGAGCGCTCGGGGAAGTAGAGAGTGATTCCATTTTCTTTTGCCATTTTCTCAAACTGTTCACGAATATACATATTGGCAGACACACCACCTCCCACGGCAAGCGACTGTGCCCCAGTTAATTGTAGTGCACGCAAAGTCTTTGCGACGAGCACTTCTGTTGCCGCGTCTTCAAACTCGCGCGCAAGGCCAAGCTTGTCGGTTTCGGTTAAAGCCCCTTTTGCTTTGACCGCATACATGACGGCTGTTTTTAGACCAGAAAAAGAAAAGTCACAGTCGGCAGTGTTCATCATGGGGCGGGGAAGAGAGACATCAGACACAATAGCTTCTTCACGCGCTTGCTTTGCAAGGCGGGAAATTTCTGGGCCACCAGGGTACGGGAGCCCGAGGAGTCGTGCTACCTTGTCGAATGCTTCACCGACAGCATCGTCGCGTGTTTGACCCACAAGTTCAAAGGCCCCCCATCCTTTTGAAAGGACGAGTTCAGTATGCCCACCTGAAATAAGGAGTGAAAGGAGAGGGAATGTGACGGGTCGGAGTGCATCGTCTTCGAACACGGAAGAAATGACATGGCCTTCCATGTGGTTGATACCCATAAGTGGCTTCTTCCATAACATGGCAAGAGCTTTCGAAAAGTTCACGCCTACCCAGAGCGCAGGTTCAAGGCCAGGGCCTTCGGTAACGGCGATAAGGTCGATTTCAGGAATGCCGATAATTTCTGCAAACATGATGAGGTCGCTTGCGAGTGTGTCTTCTCGCATGAGGAGTACTTCTATATCTTTCCGCTCACCTTCTATAAGGGGGTCCGAGTTATGGATTTCAATATTTGCGGCATCGAGTGCTTTCTTCAGCATCGGCACCAATGCCTTTGCATGTTCTCGTTTTGCCACCATGGGGAATACACCACCATACTCACGGTGAATGTCGATTTGTGAAAAAAGGGCGTTCCCAAGTACGCGGTAGGTGGCGTTCGGAAAATCTCCCGATGTTTCAATGATGGAAACCGCAGTTTCGTCGCACGACGTTTCGATGGCGAGGATGCGCATGGGTAGAGTATGACAAAAATGTGGTGCGAAAGCGAGGTGGTGGATGAGGTAATTTTGCACCAAAGCAAAAACCTGCCTTACGGCAGGTTTTTGCTTTGGTGCGCGGTGCAGGGCTCGAACCTGCGACCCTTTGCATGTCATGCAAATGCTCTACCAGCTGAGCTAACCGCGCGCAAGAACACTATATACAATAAAGCATTCCACAGCAACGTTTTTTGGTTGCTAAACTTGACTTATTATTATTTAAGTATATAATAAAATACAGGAGGTGAGTCGTAAAATGAATCTAATAAGCAAACGTTTACTCAAACGATTTGCCTATTACGCAAAAGAAAAAAAGAAAGGATGGCGATCGCCGGAATACCATCAACATAAAGAGCGGTATGTTATACCAAATCTGCTTCAGGCCTTACGTCGCCATCAACAAGGCCTAGGCTCTGTATGTTCTGGTTGCGGCGCGCCCATTCCAGAGGCTCGACTAGAAGCTGTGCCGGGCGCAGTGCGTTGCGTAGTGTGTCAAATCCAACACGAACAATAGTAGGCGATGCTCCATTGAGTGCATCGCCTACTTTTATACCTTTTTTAGTGAGTGATTACACGGGGGTTTAAGAAACCACGATGAATCATTACAGGCTCGGTGCGTTCGCCACTCTTCTTGCGTTCATGCCAATCAAACAATGAGTCTTTTTCTTCTTCAGTCATTCGTGTCTCTGGAAAAAGATGTGCAGGAATACGGAGTGAGATAAATGCTACATCGCCAGGATTAACAGTTCCCTTAAGAGAACGTACGCCACTTCTATTGAGTCCATAAAAGTTGGGGATAGATTCTGCCAATTTTTGTATATCCATTCCTTCTGTCTTTCGAATGCCAACAACGGTCACAACAGCATTTTCATTGCCGTATCCCTCCAGGTATGCGTTCGAGATATTTCGCGCAACATCAGTTTCAGGCGTCCATACGACACAATTTGCATAACGAGTATCTTCAAAGTTTATTGTGTAGGACGCATCTTCATCAAATAATGCACGTACTCGCTTAGGGTCTTCACGGCGCACAATCAGTTCTTCGTGCGGTATTTTTTTATACATGTCTGAAATGTGGTCGAACTCTACCAAGTGCGCGTTCTTAAAGGTGCGGTAGAAAGACTCAACTGTGGCAACAGTACGTTCTTTTTCGATGTTGGTGAGCCCCGGCGCCACTGCAGGCTGATCGAGGGGTTTTACATGTTGATTTCCAGCTTGTTCGAATCTCATACCTTGTATTCTACCTAGG
>JBJOQE010000074.1:0-6074 GCA_046050105.1 Candidatus Parcubacteria bacterium | reverse complement strand
TTGGCGGGAGGTAAATACCGGCAACAGTGGTCACCGCTCCTTGGGTAACGTCAAATGTTGTATTAAAGGTGGTGGAGCGCACACCAGTACTGTCGTTGGCCCAGAAACCATAAGTAGTGGCACCAGGACGTGCCTCATTAGAGAATTGAAAATCGGCCTGTGCATTTGCCCGTACCGTACCGATGACGTCACCATCTTCAAGAATATTCACTGTGGCATTGGGATAAGCCTTACCACTCACACTCACACTCGTATCACCAAAATCTGCTGATGGCTTACCGCCACCGCCACCTCCCGACGAACCGGTTGAATTACCACCACCTCCAGCGGCGGGTTCGATAATGCACACATCTGAACAAAAATCACCAGAAGTGTTATTACCATCATCACACGTCTCTCCATGTATCGTCTGGAGCACGCTATCGCCGCAGTAGCTGTCATAGACACAGAGCTCGGTACACTGACGACCTAAAATGGTGGTTGAGTATCCACCAGTTTGTCCAGGAACATCGCATTCCTCATTCGAATCAACGAGTGCATCACCACAAATAGAAATAGTGAGTGTGGTGGTAGCCGTTTGTTCTGGATCCACTGCCCGCACAGGCGTAGTTGCATTAGCACCCCACAACAACGCACCCGCGAAGACAATCGACATGACGAGCGGCCATCGTGTATGCATCATAGAGCAGTATCTACCTTGCGGCGGCGGCGAGGCGCTACTGATGTCTTCTGAGGCACACGACGACGCGTACTACGGACGAGGATTGCCGCCACTGAGGCAAGTATAACGAAGACTGGCACCAGCACAGAGAGCTTATGCGCGAGTGAAAGGCCCATAAAGCCGTAGCCTGCTACCTGCAGTGTACCGTACGGCAGTATGTTCATACTCACATCACCTTCTTGCTTCAGGTCTTCACCATTCCAAATTTGATAACGGGTAAGGTAGGCACCCTTAGGTAGTCGTGTTGGCAATTCTGCAAGCACAGATTGCTGTTCAAAAGGTTTTACCTTAGCAATGTTGTTAGTGTGCGTAGACTCTTCAAGCAAAATTTGACCTGAAGGATCGTACACGCGGAAAAGTACTTTTGATGGTGCAATTTTAACGTTACCAATGTTTTCAACGAGCATCTCGAACTGCATTTTTCCAGGGAAATACAGCCATCCAAGCTTATGTCCTTCGTTTAAATCTGAAAGGCCAATTTTTCGGATGCGGAAATCTTTAATCTGCTTGTCGATGACGGTAATCTCTACGTCAATTTGCGCACCAAGTGAGATGGAGACTGCACCACCTGCCACCTGTCCATCAGGAGCGCCTGTCTTCACTCTAATGCTTCCCGTGTAGGTTTTATACGGAGCGTTATCAGGCACGGTAACCACAACAGTCATAGGTACTTTATCCTCCCCATTAGGCAGAATGAAAGAGGGACCTTCTTTGATGGTGAACCAGTCATTAATGCCTGGCACATCAATAGTAATGTCTGCTTTCAGTGGAACTGTAGGGTCACTGCGCACGAGGAGGATTTGCTGTTCGTAGGAAGCATTGCGAATGAGACTTGCGTTGCGCACATATGGCGGGGTAATACCAAAACCAGCATGCGCTTCAGGAATAAAGAGCACAAAGAGAAAAATTGCATGTACAACTCCAAGTAATACTTTCATGCAACAAGAACGCACGCGCGTTATCAATCTATTATCGAATGACATCCAAATGTACGCAAGGAAAAACACTGCATAACGCAGTGTTTAACGTGTGCACAAAATAATCGATTACCAGAATGAGGACTCACCTACCACTGCAGTGAAAGTGTTCTCACCCTTGTAGTTACCTGCAAGTGTCAGTGAACCAGGAACCAAGATACCCCACACAGTATCACCCGTTGCTTGTGTCGAGGTCGCAATAGATTTAGGGACATTCACTTCAAGCTCTTGCTGCGTTGTAGATGAGAGTGCTACACCCTGTGCGTACGGTCGAGAAGAGGTGGCGAAGACCTGATTATTCTCAGCGATAGTTGATGTTGCAGAGTTTGGACAAGGAGATCCAGTCGCGTAGTTAATACACATCGAGTGACCAGAGAGGCGTTCATCAAGACCTACGTTACCCGTTGCAGCAATGGTGGTGGTGGCAGAAATGGGGTCAGTCTGTTGCCCTGGTTCAAGTGAGCCGTATGGAATAGTGAGGGTATTGAGAGCAAATGCGAGAAGTGAGGTGACTTCAGAAGCCGATGTACTTTCAGTGCGTGAACTTGAGGCCGTATTATCATCGATAGCAACAATACTTGCGAGCCAATTTTGCGTCGAGTATTGAGTTGAGGTCGCCGTGCCGTCTGTGGGGTCCGCAACATACCAGAGCGGGAATGTACAGTCCCATATAACTGTAGTATCGGTTGCGCCAGAGCACGACGTACTTGAAGCAGTACACGATAAGTTCCAAGTTGAGGTTGCTACTGCGCTCGTGTAACAATTGTTTGCATTATATGAACCTGCAACATTACCCAAACAGGTTGTAGAGCCTACACCTGAACGATAGAGAGCTGCGGTGTAAGATGTAATTTCGCTCGTGGACGCTGCATTAAGACAACTATTATCATCTGCTGCAGTAAATTGAAGGGTGAAGCCAGTGGTTTGTCCTGCAGGTACCGTGAGCTCGAGGTTGGTGCCTCCATCGATAACTACAGTTGCAGCACTTACCGATGGTGCGGCGTTTTGCACAGACAATACGGAGTTTGTTCCCTGCGCTCCACCAGATGCCTCAAAGCCATGGTTGTCGATAATGAAGCCGAAGGCAGAATAGTTCTGGTCTTGTGTTGGTATCGTCACGGTATATGTAGCCGATGCATCAGCTGATACAAAACCGGAAGTCGATGCGAGCGTAGTTGCGGTGCAGCTGTCAGTTGTCGTACTGAAACTGTTTGTGGAACAGACGAAAAGACGCACAGTATCCGAAGTACTTGCAACGTCAGAATCAGACGAGGTACTCATAAAGGTGACTACTTGCCCTGGCAGTGTTGGAGAACTGTCCGTGAACACGGTGAACGTCGGGCGGTGGTTTACCGCAAATGGTGAGGACGTAGTGCCTGTGCCCTGCTTTGAGGTGATGTTGCAGCGAGGGTTGGTGACATTATCGTCGCAGATCCAGGCATACCAGTTGTTAGACTCAGCCCATCCCGCCTGGGTAGTAGTCGCTGCGATTGATTGAGTACCGCTCACTGTAGACGTAGACACTGCCCATTGGTTGGTGGAAACATCACAGCGCGGCGCGGCATTTGAAAGCGGGGTTGGGGTTGCTGCGGTAGAGCAGATAAGAAGATAGTACGGCTCGTTGTTAGAGTCAGTACCAACGGCTACCCACGAAACAACATCACCGGCGTTTGTCGGTGTGGTTGTGGAAGAACCACTCAACTCTTGTGCATCTACTGTCCATTGTGGCGGTGTATTGAGCACGGTGACGGTTGTCGTAGCGATGCTCTGCGCATCAACTTGGTTGAGGGAGCCATTATTGATGTTCACCGTGAAAATCAGAGCAAAAGAGAAAAGACCTATGAGACACGAGAGGACCGTGACCTTTCCGGCAGTTGAAACGTTATGTATGTTATACGCCATACACAATAACTAATATTGTATTACTCCCTATTATAGGTGACTGCACGGAGCAAAAGCATAGTTATGCACACCCTCCCCCAGAACGTGACACTGCCTATTCATAGCGAATTGCATCGAGTGGATTGAGGAGCGCAGCACGACGTGCTGGAAAAATACCTGTGAGATATCCTACTGCAGCAGAGAATGTCGCGATAAACGAGAGGAACCAAAGTGGGAATGCAAACAAACTCACTGCCTGTCCACCGAACTGTGTGGCGAGTGCATTGAGCACAAAGTTAATAATGACACCAATACCAACACCGATAACAATACCGGATACACCTCCGAGGAAACCTACGAGCACTGATTCAGAGACGAACAATAGTTTGATGTCAGTCGGAGACGCGCCAATCATGCGCATAATACCAATCTCTTTGGTACGCTCGAGAAGTGTCACGGTCATAGTGTTAAACATACCGATAGCCGATACCACAAGTGCAATGCCGCCGAATGCGGCGAGCACAATCTGAATGCCCTGGAAAATCTTTGATGCTTGTTCTACTGTTTTTGACAGTGCGGTCACACGAAATCCTTTTTCAATAAGCTGTTTCTCTGTGGCATCGAGAAATTCACTGGCCTCAACACGCACCTGTGCACGATCGTACTCTTCAACACCCACATGGTTGCGTAGCTCGGGAAGCATAATAAGTGCATTCAGCACACCCTCTTCTTTGGTGATGCCTTTCACTCGATATTGCTTATCGATAATTATCTCGTCAGTCTCGTCGGGCTTTTCCTTAGAAGGAATCAAAAGACGAAATGTCACTGCTTGGCCAATCATAGATTCTGGATTTTCCACAGCAAACAACTTGAGCACGGCTGGCGACAACATCACGCTGGTGTCGTCTGCACCATCAGCATCCGTAAACACGTCGCCCGCCGATGCGGTGATGCCGCTGTAGCGAATATACGGTGGCTCAGCCCCTTGCAAAAAGAGGTTCCCGGTCAGCCCTTTGTAGGTAATCAGCGCAGGAAAACGTGCCAAAGGCGCAACATCAAGTACATTGGGTATCTTCTCCATCTCGGCAACGGTGTCGTCAGTAATATCGATTGCCTTTGCACCGCTCGACGTCACCCCAAGTGACAACAGCGTCTCACCAAATACGATTTGTTCGAGGATAATTTGCTGGAGACCAAACCCCAGCCCTACAAGCATCACCACTGCACCCGTACCCACACCCATACCCAAAATGGTGAGCCAGGTACGCATAGGGTTCGTTTTGAACATACGCGTCGAGAGGGATGCAAGATCAACAATGCGCATATTACTTTTTGTAACTTACATCCACTCCCTGCGCAATGAGCTTCTCAAGATAGCGCGTAATGTCGTCAGCTGCGCCCGCCTTAAGTCCCAGTCCATGGCGGCGATCAGACGAGATAAGTAAATCGTGGAAATCACTTTCTTCAGAAACTCCTGTCACGCGGTCAGCAATGAGCTCCGAAATGCGTGCCTCTTGCTTCTCAGAAAGACGTACCCCGTGCCCATGGATCAGATGTTCCTTGATACGTTCAGCAAACTTATGCTGCTCAAAGAAGGCGGATTCGGATTTATTGTGATTACGAAATCGTCTGATGTCATCAGCTTCGGCAATCATTGTCGTTGCGTTCGCTGCCATGCGCTCAGCAGTCGCTCTGTCTATTTCAACTCCACCCTCACTGTACGCTCTGGTGAGCACAGAAATAAAATTTTTCTTATGTATCTTCCCCTTCATAAGTTCGAGCACCGCACGCTCCAGGCGTACGATTTGGTCGAATGTTAGTTCTTGCGTGAGGTAATTGACCATACTGCGCACACGAAGCATATCGACCGAGTCATAGGGAAAGAGTCGTGCGAGCTGCTCGAGTTCGGTCACGATGGTTTCCCCTTCTTTAACCGACTTAATCTGTTTGCGTTGTGGGTTGACGACCTCACGTACCACCAAACCATCTTTGAGATAGTACACGCGGTGCGCATACTGTAGATGCGCTGCGTTGTGCGACACCATAATAATAGTGCGCTTGTCGAAGGTATTGATTTCGTCGACTTTATCCATTACCTGCTGGGTTGAAATACTGTCAAGGTTACCGGTGGGTTCGTCTGCAAGCAAAATGCGCGGATCATTCACCATCGAGCGGGCCACCGACACACGCTGTTGCTGACCTCCTGAAAGCATCGAAGGAATCTTATGGGACACCTGCCCTACCCCGAAACGGTCAAGAAGTGACTGGGCATGCCGGTCACGGACCGCCTTGTCTTTGTTTGCAAAGATCATCGGGAGCGCCACGTTGTCGAGCACCGACAGTGAACCAATAAGGTTGAAAGATTGGAAAATAATGCCCATCACGTGACGTTGAAAGTACACACGCTCCGATGGTGGATACGAGTAGATGTCGTCGCCGTCGATGAGCATCGTGCCGCCAGAGGGTGGCAAGGCACCCTGAATGGCATACATGAG
>JBJOQE010000073.1:0-3261 GCA_046050105.1 Candidatus Parcubacteria bacterium | reverse complement strand
TCGGAATACAGTGACCGACCTTTTGAAGAGAAGCGTGATATGAAAGGTGGTTTCAAAAATAGCCCGTTACTCCTCAATGAAGGTTTGGGTACTACTCTGTATTGGAATGAAGAAGCTATTAAGGAGCGCGCAGCACGGCTAGCAAAGCATGCAGTTGATGTGTGGGGTGCACCACAGGTTTCTGAGGAAGTACTTACAAAATACCGCCCTCAGAAAACATTAAAGACTGCATATAGCATTGAAGACCATCAGTATCTCCTCGAAGGAAGTGAGATGTACGGCACGTTACCGAGAGACTTGTTTGATGTGTTACGAAAGGAAATTATTGCCTTGGATGAGGCGGTCACTGAAGAGTTCCTCAAGCACTATGTGGCGTACAAAGCCGAGACCAACTTTGTAGATATTGTTCCGCAAGCACAAGGGTTGCTCTTATCCATCAATACTCGAGGCGGGGAACTCATTGACCCCGAGGGAATTTGTAAGGATGTTTCAAATTTGCGAAAGATAGCAAATGGAGAATTTGAAATGAAACTTACTTCCACTGAAGATATTCCGTACGCCATCGGTTTAATTCGACAAGCGTTGGAGCTCCAGTTAGGTGGTGACTAGTAACGATTTGCTATGACCCCACAACAAAAACTACAAACCGCGATGAAGTATGCGATGGCGAATAGACCTGCTGTGGGAGGCTTTCCATTCCTTGCAGAATGTTTGCGCATGGCAGGGGTGGTGAAGAATGTGTGGGAACTCCCGGCTGCGCAGAGTGTGTATGTGATGGAAGATGGTGTGGTAGTGAGCCAGGGAACCCCACTAGTAGTGGGGATGAATGATGTACCAGCTTTTGATGAAGCTGCGCTTGTGGCGGCACTTCGCACCGACCAAGAGGGGAAGAGTACGTTCCCTGAGTTTCTCTTAGCTGCGTATGCCGCAGGTGTGGTGCATTACGAAGTAGACTTTCATGCACGTACCGTTTCGTACGCTGGCGCACGCGGTGAGCGATACACAGAGGCGTATCCTGGGGTAACTATAGAAGATCCTGCTTTTCTCACGTCGTTGTAATACAACTGGAGACACTGCGGCTATCTTTGGTGACTCTCGCACAGCGCACGTACCCCACGGGTACTACCATTTCTCTCATTCACTTCGTTCAGTAAGTGAAGTAGGGCGAGTGCACTTCCGTATGTGTTAATAATCTGATTTTCGTATGAATAAGTTTCTCGTGTTCGTCGCTCTTATCATTATTCTTATTTTTGGAGGGCTCTACTTTTTGTATCAGATGATGATAGGTGCAGACACCCCCGTGCCACCGGTGGTGGTAAATGACACTACGCCAACACTTGTAAGCAAAGCGCTTTATATGTGCAAGGACCAGAGGACCATTGAGGCCACCTACTACGAGAACAAAGCTACAACTACTGTAGCCGCAGGGCAGCCACCAGTGCCTAAGGGAGGGGTGAAATTGGTATTGAGTGACACGCGCACCTTCGATCTACCACAAACAGCCTCGGCAAGTGGGGTACGCTACGCAAATGCAAACGAGTCATTTGTATTTTGGAACAAGGGCAATGGCGCACTCGTGCTTGAGGATGATAAAGAGAAAACCTTCATCGGCTGTATGCTCATTGCACCAGTGGTAACGGGGGTGAACCTACCCGCTATGTATGTGAGCACGGACACTGCATTTTCGCTGCGGTTGCCGAGCATTAAGAGTGCAATGAGTGACGGCTATGCAATTGATGAAACATTTAAAAATACGCAGAGCCCGAAGCTTGTGATAGATGGTGTGAAGTTCACCATCCCCAGGGCGCGTGCAACCACCACCAACCTTTCCACCGATACTTTTGTGAGTGTAGAGCACGTACGGAATGCCGACGTGTGCACCGCCAACCTCTTCTTTGAGGACGCAGCACCCGCACTTCAGAAAACTGAAAACGGCATTGCTTACTCGGTTGCCACCTTCTCTGGTGCTGGTGCAGGAAACCGCTACCTTGAAACGGTGTATGCCATTCCCGGCACCAACCCCTGCGTTGCTATGCGCTACATGGTGCACTACACTGCCCTTGAAAACTACGCCACGGGCACCGTGCGCGCGTTCGACCAAGCAGCACTCACCACCGAGTTCGACCAGATTCGCCGTACATTGGTGCTGAATCAATAGGAGGGAGGGAAGAAAGCGGCCGCACAAAACCCCATGTGTGCATGGGGTTTTGTGCATTCATGTGTGAGACTTACACATGAATTATGCGTGTTTTAGTCTTAATTTGCGTTTTAAGTTCACGATTTTAATTCCAAAATCGTGAAAACTTTGATATTTTTCTGCTTTTTCACGATTATGTTGACAAAATCGTGAAAAGGTCTATAATACATACATGGTACGTATAGCAGCCAAACTCAAGAAAATCCACGAGCTTCGAGCGCGCTACTATCTGGCGTCTCCTGGAAAGGATTCACTTATTTCTCTCATACATGAAGCGGAAGTTGCCGAGCAGGTGTACAACTCAAATGCTATTGAAAATAGTACTCTAACTCTCGAAGAAACGGAGAAGATTCTTTTACAGATTGACCTAGACCGTTACATCAGTGAGCGAGAGATTTTTGAAGCTAAGAACCTTGCTCGTGTTGTCACCTATATCGACAAGCGTGCAAAGGAGCAGGTCCTCAACCTTGATGTCATGCTGTCTCTCCATAAAATGCTCATTTCTAACATTAGAGATGATATAGCTGGACGATTTCGAGCTAAAAATGAATATGTACGAGTAGGAAACCATATCGCCCCTGCACCCATTGAAATTAAAGAGCGACTGGAAAAAATGCTCGCAGAATATAATGCATCCCATCATGTTGACATTGTGAAGCGTATCGCAAAGTTGCACCTCGATTTTGAATATACGCATCCTTTCGTTGATGGAAATGGTCGGATAGGACGTGTACTTAACAACTACATGCTGATACGGGAAGGATTTGTGCCGATCAATATTAAGTTTATTGATCGAAAGCGATACTACGACGCATTTAAAGAGTTCGATGAAAAGGGGGCAACAGGTATCATGGAGGATATTGTCGCAAAAGCGCTCACCAACAGTTACCATAAGCGCCTTGCCTATTTAGAGGGAAAGCATATTGTGACACTCGCTGAGTATTCAAAGACATCAAACATTTCTCACCCTAACCTGATTAACAAAGCCAACAGGCAAACCATCGAGGCCTTTATGGAAAATGGTGTTTGGAAAATCGGTGTCGAGTATTCCAGGAAATAGTTCT
>JBJOQE010000072.1:0-9452 GCA_046050105.1 Candidatus Parcubacteria bacterium | reverse complement strand
AGGTCTTTTTTTTATATCTTGTGCAAACCCCTTAAGAAGCGTAGTTTAAGAGTATTATCGGTAGTGTTTTATTTAGCCCTATGAAATCATTCTTACTAAGCATTTTTCTTGCATCACTCTTCCTTGTACCTGCTGCATCAGTGAGTGCCGACAACGGCATTGGCCATGCGTACGCATATGGACATTACAAACAAAGCGCCTACTCTAGCGCAACACTCGAGTCACTCTTTAGGCAGCTCGCCACCCTTCAGGCTGAGCTTGTGCGCCTACAGGGGTACCAAACAGGGTGCCGCACCGTGGGCAATGCTCGTTACTGCACCAATTACACTTCGGGCTCAAACAACACTGTGGGCGATGCCCGCTCAATAGATGTTGAGTACCGCAACTCTGCTGCATACGTCACCATCGAATACCGAAACGGTCGCGGAAGCGAATACACTATCGGTGGCGCTGACAGCGACAGTGAAGTCATCGATGCTCTCGTTGATGTGACCGACCTCTCGCGCGCAGAGATTGTTGCCGTCATCTCGTTTGACGACAACAATGATAGCAATGACGATAGTGACGACGATGACATCGATTCTATCGAAGTTACGCTCGACACTTTCCGTGACGAAGCAGACGCCATCGTCCGTTTTGAGGATGGAGATATCGACCGCTACTCATTCGACACAGACAATAAAGACGAGATCATCGAAGAGCTTTCTGACGAACTCGATATTGATGAAGATGATGTCGAAGACCTCATTGAGTGGGAATATGAAAACAACAGCAGCTACGATATAGACGACATCGAGACCATCGATGCAGACGTCGATGAAGACGACAACCGAACAGAGGTGTGGGTTGAGTTCGAAAATGGCACCACACGCCACTACATCTACAGCACTGATGACGAAGATGAAGTGATTGAACGTCTCTCCGACGATCTTGATATCGACGAAGATGATATCGAAGACATCATCAACTTCGACTACGTCGACTAACGCAAAGTGGCACACAAAAAAACGCAGGGTACAACCCTGCGTTTTTTTGTATGTGCTAAAACACAACAGGAAGTGAGAACGAATCGTCGTTCTCTGGCATGCCTGAAGGGTTATCTTTCATGAGCACAATGGTACCCGCACTTCCCGCCGGCTGTGGAGCAAACGACACGGTTGCAGTGAAAGGCACATACGCCTCCGTCATCCAGTCTCCCACAGCCTGGCCGATACCTTCCCCTATAGTGGCACCCGAAGCATCTCGTACGCGAATGGGAAATGAAGCTTCAAAGAACCATGGTCCACGCGCTGTGCCCTTTATAGCAACTGGTGAGGTGATACGGGCTTCCGGTAGTGGTGTCTCTATGCGGAGCAGATCGCCATAGAACGCAGCTATGGTGCGTGGCTGGTACTCTGCTCCGCCTCCTGAAACTGTTGCATCACCAGAAAGGTCGTAGGTGCCCATGTGGCACACCTGCTCCGTGTACACCCAGGTACCTCCTTCCTGCCAACACATCACGGTGGTGGCAATGTAATATCTCCCGACATACGCAATAAGCGCAAGGAGTGCGATATTGATGAGTGTTCGTCTCATACAGATACTATACACCCGTACACACGCTGTGGGAGCCGGGCTATGCATAACATTATGCCTCCAGGTATACTATCTGCGTATGAAACACATGATCATCATTGCACTTATTTGTATGGTAGGAGCACCTACAAGCGCAAGTGCCGCACCAGTCGCACAGCAGAATCCCCTCTTTCCGGTGAAGGCAACTGGCAAAGCAACCGCGCTTCAAAGTATGTCTGCAGTAGGGTTGTTCACGTATACATTCACCTTAACCGCAACCGGCGAAGATGTATTCGTGCCAACAAGTGCAACACGAAGCGAAAAAGATATGCGCGCCGGCGTGCTCTATGACATCACAGAGTCCGATGCCAACGCTCGCGCAGGTGGTGCATCCGGTGCCTTCTTGTACTCAAAAGCATCAAGCACCAAAGGTATGTACTTCATACCGAAGGGGCAGACTCGTGAGTTCACCTTAGTTGCTGCACATAATAACCGCGGAGGTGAACACGACCACTACCGTATGCGCCTCACCGGCATTCGCTATGCACTACGTGAAGCGACAAACGTCCTCACGACAGAAACAAACGGCTTCAGCAAATACAAGACGAGAGAGGTTGAACTCATGAAATAACGCGGCGCAAATATCAAATTTCAGTTATCTAAAAATGACCCCACATGTTTAAGAAACTAGGTTATGCAAAGAAAATTACAATTATTTCAATTTTCGTTTTAATTGGGACTACTTACCACTTTTACAAAGAGTGGCAGAACACAAAGTTGGTGGGCACAATAGATTGTGGTGCATCTAAAATTGATGTTCGTTTAAGTCTTAGACCGAATCCACTTGAAGGTGATGATGCCTCGTATGAAATTCTCTATAGTACTCGTGCGGTAAAAAATATTAAGCTTGGGGGTGGTCCTTTAATCCATACGAGTGGCTGGCATTATCCGTTACCCGAAAACACTAATTTAGATATATCGTTATATTCAACCTCAAGTCCAAGTAATGATTTGGTGCTTTTTTTACCGGATGAAAAAATGGCATCAGAAAATGATGCTGCATATAATTTTTCAAAAGCAGAGTTTGATTACTTGGATTCGTGCTTGAACAATAATATCAAAAACGTAAACGCAGTACTTGCTGCATTGCCATCAAGTTTACCTTGGGGGATTAGGCATAGAGCAACTATTATTGCTGACGCACCTCAATTAACCGCCCTGCTTCATATTAGCGGGCAGCAGCTTGGTAAACTTCTTGAACAAGCGGGTGTAGATTACGATTTGGCTTTTACTTCTGAAAACAAGGAACAGATCATACGAATAAGCCACTCGGGTTTTCTAAGATATGATTATTACAGTGACGTTGGTCTCGATATCTTTACTACAGATTTTTCAAAACCTCTACCGGAAGAATTTGAGTGGCTCAATAGCTACAAGAGTAACAATCTGCCGTTAATTGAGTATCTACAGCAGGTACCGCAGAAAGTTCCGGTGGTTTTTCCTGAATAGTGAAAATTGCATTATAAAGACAAAGGCCCTCGACTCTTCAAAATACCCCCAGCGGGGTATTTTTGTGCTGCGTCTTGCCTACCTCCGTGTATGGAACTCCGTGACCGGGCTTTTGACCACAACGCCTCCGGCATCGACTGCTTCTCCTTAGTGGAAATACTTTTTTGTGTCGATAGTACTACTACTTCACAGGCTTCGGGAACAACTTCATGAGAGACTCACGGAAGAGTTGCTTGAAGCGATATCCGCTCTCGCGAAGCTCGTTCATGATGGCACGCGCCTCGGCGTGCTTCCCTTCCTCGATATTATCGGAAGCTAGTGCGAGCTTCTTGAATGTATCTGCCGAGGTTGAAGTGCCGAGCGCGGTACCTGACACTGCATCCTTGAAATCGCTATAGTTGTTGTCCTTTACAGAATCGAACACCTCCTTCATCCAGGTTTCAGCCGCAGGGTTCTTCTGGTACCATCCGCGGTGCTTGCCGTGGTCGCCCATCATGCCGGTGAGACCCTTACGATCTCCCTTAGAAAAGCGTCTTTCACCTGTACTCGATGCATGCTCAAAGCGGCGTTCCACCATGCGTTCATGCCGCATGTCATGTTTACCCTTTATTCCGCGCGAATCGTCCATCATGGAGGCATCTGCAAATGCTGGGGCAAACGCAAACACACCCATAAGCGGCACCACTGCGTACCCAAGCGCTTTTCGAGTTGATTGTTTCATAGATATGTCCAGATTAGTGAGATAACGAAAGGAAGAGGTTGCCCTCTTCCTGGTACTACGCACCATGGTGTGCATTATTTCACCTCCATGCGGTTTGCCCGGAGCTTGCTGACACATTCCTTGAAACGTTCGCGAGCGCGCCCATCTTTCGCATCAACACTTCTTCCAGGAAGTACTGCGCACGCCTCGCGGAAGAGCTCGCGGCGCGCTTCGCGCACTTCCGAGTCTTGGATTTCCACTTGAGCACTCTTCATCATGCGGGAGGCTTCTCCAGGCGGTGGCGCCATGTCTTGCGCTGGCATACCCGCTTCTGTTGCCATCATGGTCATCGATGTGGCGTCGGAGGCAGCAGTGAAAGAGGTGGCATGAGTTGCCGTGTCCGGTGGCACTTCTGCCAGCCGGTCTCTAAACGGCGCGAGTACACGCATCGCATTTCCAACCACCACCACACTTCGAGTATCCTCATCCAAGTCATCCATACGTATCGTGTGGAGTACCTGGGAAGGTGAACGAAGCGTGAATGCGTCTCGTGCCTCACTCACTTCGGTCACCACACCCGCAATGACACCACGCTCTGGTTTATCCCACATGCGTAGCTGCGTTTCGGCGAGTGAACGGTGAAGTGGAATGCGTGCCCCGAGATGCGCATCAATAAATGGTCCCGCGCCAACAACGTACAGAAGGCCTCCGAACAATACGGAAGTTCCCACCGATACGCTGATAAGCGTGAGCACTGAGTAGCGGTAGCCGCGCTTGGTATGCCGCACCGATTCGTATGCCAAGACCGCAAACACCAGAAGCGCCAAGATCCAGGTATACGGCATCACCTCAACTCCAAAGGTTAAGAGCGTATCATGTGTGGCTTCATAATATTCCCATTCGGCGTAGCGCGCGGTAAATATGATGGCGGCAACACCAAGCGCACCGAGGATAACGGAAAGAACTCCTACCGCCCACACCACACCCTCACGAAGGAGAAAATGTGCACGCGGTGTAACCTGCACCCCTTCCGATTCAATACGTGAAAGCACCACAGACGCCATGTCTTGCTCTCGCTTGTGTGCTGTTTCTTGTGGTGTAGTCATGATAGTACGTTAGAAAACTTCGGTGCCAACAAAACGCGTAACCGGTCTTTGGCCCGATAAATACGTGTCGCCACTGAGCCCACCGGCATTTGCAAAATATCGGCAATCTCCTCATACTCCTTCCCTTCAAAGTAGCGGAGCACGATAATGTCGCGGTATTTCGCGTCGATGCGCAATAATGCATCGGTAAGCAATGTGCCGTCGTGGCGCGAAATGATGTCCCGCATCACATCATCGCTATCGGCTATATCGCGTACCACTTCGTCGCCATCAATCACCGCATTGCCCTCCGGTCGCACATTTTTGCGCCGAAACGAACTTACCGCTTCGTTGTGTGCAATGCGGTATATCCACGAAGAAAATGAAAGTGACTGGTCAAAACCGTGCAAGTTTTTATATGCTTTTATAAAAATATCTTGAAGCAAATCATCTTGATCTTGCTCATTTCGGACACCGAGCCGGCGTACATAGCGCCGCAACCGCTCTTCATAGCGCACCATAAGTATGGCAAAAGCCTCCTTATGCACTAAGGTGTCACGTACCACTTCCGAATCTGTACGTTCGTGTGCAGGATCCATATCACACATTCACTACTACGCGAGGCGCTGCATATACTTTCAGCGATTAAGGACCGTTATGGTGAGCTGTAACACCGTTGCAAACAGCACCCACAGCAGGTACGGGATATTAGCATAGGTCACCACACGCATATAGGGAAATATGGCATAGAGTGCCCATACGAGCGTGCCCAAGATAAGCAAAATGGTGAGGCTCGCCAGCTCATTATTTTTAAGTCCAAACTGCACGGGAGTAAACGCGAGGTTGAAACAAATATTGAGAATAAAGGGCAACGCAACTAAAAGTGGTATCTCACGGGTGTAGGTTTTATAAAAGACCATACCAAAGGTCACGATAATGATGGCATAGAGCACCGTCCACACAGGACCAAAAAGCCATGCAGGTGGTGCCCATGAAGGCTTGATGAGCGTTGCGTACCAAGTATAAGATTCCATACCTACAGTATACGCCAGTTTTTCTTCGACCGCAGGGAGTTAGAAAAACAAGTACCCTTGGGGTGCGCCAGTTTTTCTTCGACCGCAGGGAGTTAGAAAAACAAGTACCCTTGGGCACATCCTTCATTTCACTTTCTTTTGCCCATCAGCAATCAATGCAAGCTTCCCGGTCCGTGACAGTTGTTTGATTGCATACTCACGACTCTGCGCATCACTGCGTGAAGCGCACGCCTCTGTGTACACCAGCCTTACAGGACGGCGTGAGCGAGTGTACTTTGCTCCCTTCGCGTCGCTACTGTTGTGCTCGAGAAGACGTTTTTTGATATCTGTGGCGATACCCGCATAAAGTGTCTCATCTCTGCACTGCACGATATAGACCATATAATTCATGGCGTAATAGTGAGGTGTACTTTTGCACGATCGTTTTCGAAGAGACCCACACTCTTGCGCACTGATGCCTTGAGGGGTAGCAAAAAAGTTCCTGCTTTCGCATCGGGGAAAATGGATGTCTGCCACGTTGTGCCATCAATCTTCACCGATACCGGAAGAGAACCCCATCCTCGTGTATTGGCACCAAATTGCTTCTTAATGATGAGCGATATATCTTTAGGGACAGTGATAAAGTGCCATGAGCTCATTGCTCCTGGGTAGAGCCACACCGAGGCGGTGAAAACGAACGTGCTCTTTTTCATATATTACTTTCGTTTGTTCGCAAGTGATCGCTTGCGTGCCATAACCTCTTTCGCGATAATGGCACGCTCCACCGAAGCATTGAGGCGTTTTTTGATGCGCGGAAACGGGTTGGTGGCACCCTCATTATAAATCCCAAAGTGAAGGTGTGGCACCGTGCTACTCGCATTACCTGTATTTCCCACATACCCAATAACATCTCCCATGCGGAGTTCCTGCCCCACGCGAAGTCCTTTCTTTACTGCATCGAGGTGCGCGAAATAAAAGCGTTCGCCACCGGGGTTGGCGGTATACACCACGTTACCCCCAAGTTGGTTGGTGCCTATTTGCACCACTATTGCCTTCGTGGGTGACACCACTACTGAACCGCGTGGTGCGATGATATCAATGCCTTCGTGGGTCCGACCTAACGAACGTGCCTCACCCCAGGTATCTTTAAGCGATGGAACTGAGATGCCGAGGACAGGTACCACGAAAGACTTTATACGGGTGCGGCCCAGCTTTTCTGCTTTCTTGTACGCAACACCGCTTTCCCGTGAGTCAGTATCATTATGTGATGCGCAGGCGTGCGTAAGTGGCATCACACACATCACGTAGACCATCAGTGTGATGACCTTTACTCCATACCCTCTCAGGAAATGCAGCATACCTAACGAATAGACGCTGGCGCCTCGCCCCCAGGGCTTACCGCATCACTACCCTCATTCTGCGTCACTGCGTTTGGCGCTTCATCGTGTAGTTCCGCAACATCGACAGGACTGTCGGGTGAGGGGGCAATTTCAGCATCAGCAAGACCAGCAACGTAATATCCGGAAATGATGCCAATGATGAATGCTGCGACTATGGGTTTCATATACACCTGATTGTAGCATCCCGCGTAACGTATCTACACCACAACAATATATTTAATCGTCAACCGTGTCGTCATCACCAGACCCACTACCGCTATGACTGTCTCTATCGTCCGCAGACCCATCATTGCGGTGGTCATCGTCCACATCATTTGAAGAATCGCGGTCACTGTCGTCATCATCTGCACGTTCATCACTATCGTCAGAAGAAGGATTCGAAGATCGAGTACCGTCATGACGAGAATCATCATCACTGTCGTCATCCTCACTATCATCACGGTCATCACTATCATTGCGGTCATCGCTGTCGTCATCATCACTCTTGTGGTCATCTTCAAATTCAACCCTCGTGCGTACTTCACCGTCTTTGATGATAGTGTGTATACGCACTTCTTCGTCACGGTATTCAACACGTTCATTGCTATCATCTTGAGACTCCGTACGGAGCGACTGGGTGCGCCCTTCGAGTCGTTGCTCTTCGTCGTCACGTTTTGATACTTCAGTAAAACCAGAAATTGCGGATGAGCTATCAACACCAGCAACTTCTAGGAACTGCGCCACATCGCCAAGTGCGCTCTCTATGCGCTGACGACTATCATCAGACAAGGGCGCACCTGTCGTGGCGCTTTTCTGCTGTTCCTCGTGCACAATATCATCAAGCTCAGTAATGCGTTCCGCAGCAAATGCATCGACAAGTTCACTGTGCGAATCGTCAGACACCGCAAGGAGAAGGCGTGCATCTTCAAGTGCCCTATCGACAGGAAATAGGAAATCTCCAGGTCGCGCTGACTCTGATGCAACTGCGGTGCCACCCACACTCACGATCATCACGAGAGCCATAGCAGAAGCTACGAGTGAGCGTGAGCGCATACCGAGAAATACAAAGGGTGAGGGTACGCCACGAACGCCGGCAAGCACAGGCTCAATACGCAGCCAGAGCGCATCGCGTTCGTGTGGTGCGAGTGGGAGCGATCGACTTTCTTCCAAATGTCGCTCCACGTTGGTGATGTCATGAGGTGTGTGTGTCATGTGAGTCGTGTGAAGAAAGTGAGTAATGTCTTGAGTGCTCGATGGTGCCGCACCCGAACCGCAGATTCCTGCATACCGAGAATTTTTGCAATTTCGGGAAATGTGTTGCGCCCGTAGTGATGTAGTATCACGATCTCTCGCGATGTCTCGTCAAGAGTGGAAAGTGCCCGCATAACATCGTGCGCAATTTCTACATGCTCTTGCGGCGACGCCACGCTACTGTCGTCAAACGAATCCGTGATGTGGCGTTGCTTCGTATGCTTATTGGCATAGTGTCGTGCAAGCGTTCGTCGTACAATCACAAACACATAGGCAAAGAACTCGTCGCGTGAACGATATGCGAAAGTTGGCAAGCTTTTATAAAGTTCAACGAATGCATCCTGAGCGATATCCGTAGCATCTTCTTCACGGCTCGTGCGCACGCGAAGATAACCATAGACTCGGTCAATCAACAATTCATAAAGAGCTTTAAAGCTGACAGTGCTTCCCGCAATACTCGACAGCACGAGCTCACGGATATCATGGTCATCTTTCATGTACGCTCACTTCATCACTCATAGTATGGTTATACTATAGTAAAACGTTACACGCGACACCTGGAGAAAGTGGACGCCCAGAGCTCAAGCAGAATCGATACATAAAAACGCCCATAAAGGGCGTTTTTACTCAGCTTAGTGACAATTATATCTGCTTCACACTTACCGCCGTCACACTGCCGTCTGCATTTTTAGTACCTTTATATTCTACAGAAAGTCCGACACGCACAAACTTGCCTGCTTCAGATTTGAGTATGGTTGTTGGTACAATCGTCATGCTCACGGTCCCAATGGTAACCGAGGTTGCGGAGACGGCAGTCACGACACCCTTGCCCTCAACCTTCAAAGAAGAAGACGAAGTTGGAGTTGGAGTTGGAGTTGGAGTTGGAGTTGGAGTTGGAGTTGGAGTTGGAGTTGGAGTTGGAGTTGGAGTTGGAGTTGGAGTTGGAGTTGGAGTTGGAGTT
>JBJOQE010000071.1:0-7166 GCA_046050105.1 Candidatus Parcubacteria bacterium | reverse complement strand
CTTTTTCTTTCACTTTGATGTGGAAACTGTCCATTCACGCTAGTGGTATCGCGGTATACTTAAAGTATATGAAAACATATCTTCTTATTGGTGGTGGAGTGGTGGCGGTAGCCATCGGTATATATGTATGGATTTTAGGTGGCGAAGCAGTGCCAGGTGAGGTGCAAACTGCACCCACGATGACTGAAAGCATGAAGATGAAGCACTCACTCCGCGAGTTTGTGTCTATGGGCAGTATGTCGGTGAAGTGTGTCTTCACTGCGGAGGATGCACAGGCGCGTACCGAAGGCACCACCTACGTGAGTGATGGTAAGGTGCGTACTGATACCATAATCACGAAGAAGGGAAGTGGTACAAAAACCACTTCGTCAGCAATTATTGATAACGAATACATGTATGCCTGGGGCGGTGAATTGCCACATGGCATGAAGATGAAGCTTTCTGCCGCTAAGCAGGTGAGCGCCGATGCAGAAGATGGTGCGGATACGATGGGTATGGACGCACAATCTGCGGCACTCGACCAAGCGCACGACTATGCATGTGAAGCGTGGAATAGCGATGCATCATACTTTGCACTTCCTGCCGGCATCACCTTTACCGATTACTCCGAAATGATGCAGGGCATGATGGGCGGTATGATGCAAAAAAGTGATGCGGTGGATGGCGGTACGGATGCCGGTATGGTAGACGGTGAGATGATGATGGATCACGGCGGTATGAATATGGGGGGAGCGAGCGGCATGCCCTCCAAGAGTGTGCTCTGTGCAGCGTGTGAGCAAGCGCCAGACGCGAAAACCAAAGCTGAATGTAATGCTAAGCTTCAATGTTTATAGATATATGCATCAAAGTTGTCAGTGGGGACAAGTAAGGGAATTGTGGATGCAAGTCGGATATTATCAGTGTTTAGTCGTGCACATAATATAAAAGTCCACATTATGGATATCGCAAAAACAATTACCCAGCGCTTTGTGCTTATGGTGGTACTCAGTTTTGTACTCACTGCCTCGTTTGCCCCACTGGCATTTGCAGAGAATGATAGTGATGACACTGCATCGGGTCATCACATGAATGATAGTCACGATGACGATGCGAACGATGACGAAGACGAAGACATGGATGACGATGATGACGCTAATGATGATGATCATTGTGACCATGTAGCCACAACCTCTACCACCACCACTGCCACGCCATGTACCGACGATAGTGACGACGATGATGCAGATGACGACAACCACGGGAATGGAGATGATGCTCATCACCAGATGAAGCTCAATCTTGCCGGCAAGAGCATCCCTGAACTTGAAGCGTTGATTAAGACACTGCAACAGCTCCTCACCTTAATCCTTGAACAGCGCAAATTAGGTAATTAAGCAACTCAATAAAAAACTGCCCTCTCGGGCAGTTTTTTATTTACCAACGCGCTACACCATGTGTTCCAGCGCGGGCGATGCATAGACGAAGAGTGTTTGTTACACTAAATGACATTATGCTTCGTATAAGTATTCCTCGTCGTCATCTTGCTGCGGTAGTTGTGTGTGTCTGTGTGTGGTGCGCCACTGGCGTGTTTGCACTCTATCCGGTACCAACCGCTGCACATGAGGGTGTCACACATCGCACGAAGGAGGAAGCCTCTACTCACATACTCTCCCTTGCACAGATGGAGCAGCTGGTGCGCCTCCTTAATACGTTAGTGCACTTACTTGAGGAGCAGCGGACGCATAAAGATACTCAGGTGCCGATGACTTCACCTGTGGTCGCAGTCTCCGGTGTTCCTCTACCAAGTGGGCCAGAGAGCACGCCACATCCTGACCTATCTCTCGAAGATACGCATAGCGCCGCCATAGCAACTTTTTCCATTGAGGTAGAGGAGCATGATGGTAAGACACACGTGCATGCGCGCTATGTCGATAAGCCAGAAGATATGTTCTTCGTCGACGCTCCCCTTAATGACGAAGCGGCGCTCATTCAAGCCATTACAAAGCACACCGGGCTCCCCGCGATGGTGGTGAAGCCAGCGCTGGTATATTTTAGGTAGTTTGTATGCGACACTAAAAAACTGGCCCGAGCCGGTTTTTTTGGTGCGGAGGAGGTTATGCTTCGTATCGTAAGAGAAACTTGTGTACGATCACTGCAATCGAGATACCGATGATCGAGCCCACAAATACATCAATTGGCTGGTGGACGTTGAGCGCGACGCGAGAAATATTGACGGTGGCAATGGCGCCAAACGCACCCGTGGCAAGTACTGTGCGCGCGAAGGCGGGGAAGGGCTTCGTCTCAAACCACCGCCACGCGTAGAGAAGGAGCGACGCGACAATGGCAGCAGTAAGTGCGGCGTGGAGTGAAGGGAAGCGATACCCATCTGCCACCATCACCATTTCTGCCGGGCGAGGTACTTTAAAAATGTTTTTGAGTAGGTAGGTGACGACGAAGGTGAGTGCGGTGGCGATAAAAAGTCCTAGGGAATATTCTCTCTTCACGAGCCCAACAAGAAGTGCGGCAACAAGCACAATAAATATAAAAACGAATGGGTCATCCAAGTGATGGATGAAACCAAAAATGGGCATCAGTGAGTCTTGCATTCAGACAGTGTATCACTCAGGATGGGTGGCGCATGGAGCTTCGCAGTGTATATAAGAAATTGCCACTACGTACTTGCCTAGAGGCGATATATTGACAAAACCATTAAAAATGGTATTGTATAAAACAGAAAAGGGAGGCTTACATGTTCACTCTTCATCGAGGTGCCAGTCGTACAGTGATTGCCGTCCCGTCATGGGGAATTGTGTGCAAGATAGCTCACATTGATTTGGCAGAAGCATTGTACCTGCTCAAAAGAGCAAAAGTTGACCATGACCGGTTTTGCCTGATGGGAGACAGGCAGTCGTTTCGGACCTATCTCAAGCAGCAGCTGTTTGAACGAAAGGTTGAGCAGTTTGCCACACTGAAGCGGGCTCTGTTTCATGGCTTGGTAAGCAATTGGCGTGAACGTCGCTACTACAAAGAGAGTGATGGTGCGCGGAGAAAACTGTTGCAGCCCACATACTTCAGCCTCTTTGGGCTTCTGAACATCCAGAAGCACGGAGCACCTATGACAGTGAACGGCGAGTTGGTGTACAAGGCCTACTTTGACGTAGTGGGTCCTCCGGTCAATAAAGATGGACACCACTTCTTCTGCGCCAGCAACTTTCACCACACCGGAGAAGGGGTGGTGTTTCTGGATTACGGAAGCCTAGTAACTCAGGATATTCTCACGAAATATGGTGAAGAAATACAGAGGCGATTTGTGCCGCCCACAACCCACGCTCCGTAGCGTGGGTTTTATTGACCAACGGCTCATATTCTTGTATATTAGGGCCACCTTGCCCGTTAGAGCCGTGCTCTGCATCGGCTCTGACGGGCTTTTATTTTTGAACGCACATAAATTAAGAATCGCACCATGGAAATCCGCAACATTGCTATCATCGCCCACGTAGACCACGGAAAGACCACCCTTACCGATGCCTTGATGCGTCAGACTGGTGCCGTGACCGATGAGTCGGCTTCCATGGACTCGAACAACATCGAGCGTGAGCGCGGCATCACCATTTATGCGAAGAATGCATCGGTGCGCTATAAGGATACGAAGATCAATATCATCGACACTCCGGGCCACGCTGACTTCGGTTCTGAAGTGGAGCGCGTACTTCGTTCTATCGACTCAGTGCTTCTTGTAGTTGATGCACAGGAAGGCCCGATGCCACAGACGCGCTTCGTACTTAAGAAGTCACTCGAGCTTGGCCTCAAGCCAATTGTGGTGTTGAACAAAATCGATAAGCCTGCGGCAAACCCAGCTCTCGCTGAGGAACAGGTGCTTGAGCTTTTCCTCGAGCTTGGTGCAAACGATGACCAAGCAGATTTCCCCGTGATTTATGCCATTGGCCGCCAGGGTATTGCAAAGCGGAAGCTTGAAGACGACTCAAAGGATCTTATGCCACTTTTGGACCTGGTGCTTGAACATGTTGAGCCAGCGTCAAAAGGGAAGGAGGCAAACCCGCTTCGTATGCAAGTGTTTAACCTCGGTTACGACAACTTCGTAGGCCGCCTTGCGGTTGCGCGTATCTACGAAGGAAAGATTACTGAGAACCAGAATATTTTTGTAAAGAAGGCGGACGGCAGCACGAAGTCAGTACGTATTACGAAGCTTCAGGCATTTGAAGGAATTACCCGCGCTGATGTGAAGGAGGCGTATGCAGGCGACATTGTGATGGTTGCCGGTATCGATGACATCTACATTGGTGACACCATCGGTGAGAATGCAGAGGTTGAAGCTCTTCCAACGATTGCCGTGGATGAGCCAACCATTGCGCTTAACTTCCTCGTCAACAATTCACCGTTTGCAGGACGCGATGGCAAGTTTGTGACCTCGCGCCAAATCCGAGAACGCCTTGAACGAGAACTTGAAATTAACGTGGGACTCAAAGTGGACTTCGAAGGTTCTTCAGGTGACTCATTCCGTGTACTCGGTCGTGGTGAGCTTCACGTGGCTATCTTGCTTGAAAATATGCGTCGAGAGGGCTTTGAGGTGCAAGTGTCGCAGCCACAGGTAATCATTCGCGAGGAAGCGGGCCGTAAGTTTGAGCCGTTTGAAGAGGTGATTATCGATACACCTTCTGAATACCAAGGAACTATCATTGAACGTTTGGGTATGCGCGCTTTTGTGATGACCGACATGAAGGTGCACGATGCGTCGGTGCGTATTATCTTCGAAGGCCCAACACGCGGCCTCTTGGGCTACCGTGGCCAGTTTGTGATTGATACCAAGGGTGAGGGCATTATGTCGTCTCGCGTGATTGGCTTTAAGCCGCATGCGGGAGAAATTCGTAAGCGCGCATCTGGCTCAATGGTTTCAATGGCAACCGGAAAGGCACTCGGCTTCTCGCTCTTTAACCTCCAGGACCGCGGTACGCTCTACCTTACTCCTGCAACTGAAGTGTACGAAGGTATGGTTATCGGCAATACCTCAAAGGGTGAAGAGATGCCAGTGAACCCAACGAAGGGTAAGCAGCTCACCAACATGCGCGCTTCAGGCTCAGACGACGCTATCACGCTGGTGCCCGCATGGGAGCTCACCATTGAACGTGGTCTTGAAGTGATGAGCGAAGATGAATATCTTGAAATCACCCCGCTTAACGTACGCCTCCGCAAGCAATTCCTCACCGAAACCGACCGTGCTAAGGCAAAGCGAAAGGACATTAGCTAGACCATGCACTCTAACCCGTACATCCTACGGGGACACAGCAAAAAACCTCTCAGATGAGAGGTTTTTTGCTGCAGAAACATGGAAAAGCTTATGATATATCAAAGTATGCTTTTCGATTGCTCAAGTTTAGGCGAAGGTGTAGATTGAGGGAAGATACGTTCACAAAGGAGTTGGTGATGGGTGTGATAAAGTTTTTCAAGGATGATTGGTCTACATCATCTAATAATGGATGTTCAAACCATTCTGCACAGTGTGAGTCTGAAGACGAGAGGGGTATATCCCTCGTGCAGGGAAACCCTAACCCGCGTCATTTCACCATTGTTCGTGCGATCGAACTTGGTAGGTATGCCGTACTCGAGGTGCACTATCCGGACTGTACAAACTTTGAAGGGAAGAAGTTGTTGGTGTTTGAAGATATTCCTCTTACCACCTTACGGCGAAAGAGCGTGCTCGATCCACATTTTTCGCAGAGTAAGCACGCACCAATCGCGCGGTTTGTGCCCACCAAAGAAGGGTGGGAGATGGCAAAAAAGTTCTTCACGATGCTATGAATAAACGCCCGTGAATCCCTTGGGATTCACGGGCGTATTTTTTAGTAGTCAGAGAACTTGTCGGTAGGCCGCGCTACCACAATCGAGTGCTTTAGCTCTTGTCGTATCAGTAATATGTTTTCGCAGGCACGTTCCTCGAACGCTTTGTAGACATCACTTTGATAGATGAAGCCACGCATCTGCAGTGCAACCAGAAAAGCATTCTGTCCCTTTGCAAAATCATCATCAGACACATGCGCAAACTCTGCGCGCACTCTCCGCGCGTTACCGAGGACGGTGTCCCACGAGCGTGAGAAACCATCGAGGTCGATGTCGGCTAAAAGTTTTTCATCGTGACGAAGTGCGCGATGCTGGTTGCCCAAGTGCTCTGTGGCCATGATGAGGCGGACCACCGCGCTCTGATGCCGCTCTTTCATACCCAAGCGCGCACCGGTGGTAGCTGCATCGATCGCTGAATGAGTTTCGTTGTCGCGAGTGTTGTGTACATCATAGATGACATCATGCTTGAGAGCAGCAAAGCGCACGAGCCATGGCTGTTCAAACTCCGTTACATGCTCATTAATGAGATTGAGCATGTTTTTGATGTGTGTCAGATTGTGGTAGAAGCGACCTGGTGCCTGGTAGCGCGAGATATCGCGCGCGCATTCCTCGGCGATAGTCTTTTTGCGTGCCTTGATGCCGCACGCACGCACGATGCGTTCGTATTGATATTTCAACTGACTCATTTCTTGTGCAGTGAGAGGCATGTGAAGTACTCCTTTTCTGTTCGCACTATATACGAACGCGAGACATCGTCAACTGGGTGCTCTTTTATATCACGTGAGTCGCGGTATACTTTCTGGTATGGACTTAGAACTTAAAGCCCGCCTCGACGCACAGGACGAAGCGCTCCGCGCCATCTACGCCTCGACTGAAAAAACGCGAAAGTATTTTCTTTGGCTCCTTATCGGCTCAGCAGCGATGGTCATCCTGCCACTTTTAGGGCTTTTGGCAGCTATTCCGAGTTTTTTATCAATATATTCGAGCGTCGATACGCTCGGTTTGTAAGTAATCATTCTGCAGCGCGTCACAAGCACTATGACAACACCACAACGTTTTTTCTTCTGCCTTCTCGTAGGCATCTGCACCCTTATGCCAGCGGCAGTAGCACACGCTAAAGAAAATGAGATGCACGTTGCAGGGTGGATACCCTATTGGGCAGTGAAAGAGGGTACTAAGGATGCTCTGAAGCATTTAGGACAACTTGATGCTGTGTACCCCTTTGTATACACGGTGAAGCAAGATGGCACACTCAAAGACAATGGCGATCTCAAAGGAAAAGAGTGGCAAAAGCTCTTTAAGGCAGCACGTGCCAAAGATGTCGCGGTGAT
>JBJOQE010000070.1:0-6508 GCA_046050105.1 Candidatus Parcubacteria bacterium | reverse complement strand
AGAATGACCACGCATCTGGTTCATTGCGTACCGCTCTCCCCAAATAACGTTCTATGAGGCTCGTACGCGGCACCAGCACGAGCTCCACGCGCTCTGCAGCTTGTACTCGAACACCGAGCGGCGAAACACCTTCTAGATGGTCACTTCCCTGCACTACCATTTTTATAGGAGGTTCAATCACGAGAGGAGCGGGTTGTGTTTCCTCACGAGGTGGCACTGTGGTTGATGGTGTGCTCGTGGTATGGCTCGCTTCCGTAGGTGCGGCAACAGCTGGTGAGGTAGTGTTGGTGGGGGCGGTTACTGTGTCGGTGCTCGGCGTTGGTGCCAACACAGGTTGGGTTGGCATCGTGGTGGTCTGTGTGGTGGTTGGGTTTGTGGTCGATGTATCGCTCGAGATAATGGCAGCAGCTTGATGGCGCGCAACACTAGCCATCTGGTTTGATGTGGAAAGTTGTACCATCTCTACATACAACCCTGAGAGCGAATAGCTGGCGAAACAAGCACCGACAAGCATAAAGAAGAGCCCGGCATAGCGGGCAACCTTTGCCGGACCATCATCGACTGATACAGAAATAAGCACCGCTGGCCGAGGTTCCGCCTTTAGCGTTGATTCTTTGGAACTTTTTGATTTAACGGTGACGCGCTTTTTAGGTTTGGAAAAAGTGAGCACTTGTACACGCTCACTGCCACGCACTGCCACACGCTTCGAAGCTACGGGCTTAGCAGCACTTCGTGCTTTGAGCGTAGTGGTGCTTTTTTTACGTGCGGTTGGCATAAGGGGAAATACCTACACGGTACGCTGGCGACCTGCGAGCTTATAGAGCTCACTCACTACCTCAGAGAGGTTTGTCTCTGCCTTCTGGCGGAAAAGCTTAGCACCGAGTGAAAAGACACGTTGCTTATCTTGCTCGGAACTTTTGTTTGAAAATACAAATACCGGTACTGTTTTGAGATAGCCATCAGTCTGAAACTTTTCAAGTACGCCAAAACCATCCATACCCGGAATCATTAGGTCGAGGAGCACCACATCTGGCTTAAAGGTCATGGCGAGGTCATAGGCTTTGAGGCCGTCATCGACATACAGTGGCATACAACCACTTGCAGTGAGCTTCACGGCAAGTAGATTTTTGAGCAACGGATCGTCTTCAACCACGAGCACCTTGAGTTGCTCAAGTGATTGCGGCGCTGCTGCTTGTGGCGATGCCATAGGCTCATTTTGCACCACAGATACAAAGGGGGCTTCAGGAGATGCAGTAGTTTGTGCTGGCGTCGTCTGTAACGTTGCAGGGTGCGCATCGTACTCATCGACTGTGAAACCCTTTTCTTTACGTAGACTTATGAGGATGGCACGCGCCTTATCCAGCACTTCCTCAGGAGTAAAGTCTACTTTCACGACATAATCTTTCACACCAAGCTTTAATACACGGTCAATCTCCACCGGCTGACCAGAGTTTGATACCACCATCACAGGAACCTCATCGATAAGATGCTCTTCGCTCATCACTTGAAGTACTTCATAGCCGTTCATAATCGGCATCATGATGTCGAGGAGCACCAAATCAGGCGTAAACTGACGAATAGCAGCAAGTCCCTCAAGGCCATTACGGTAGCGACGTATTTGAGTCCCTACTGCGGAAAGCTTGCGCACGATTACTTCTGCAAGAAATTCATCGTCTTCGAGTAATACAATATTTGCTCCCTGCAGTATGTCTTTTCCCATATACTTATAGTATAGAACGAATAAGCGCTTGTACACGCTAGTTATTCACTGCAGGAAGTTCAATAGAGAATGTGGTGCCCTTTCCCTCTTCACTTTGGAACCATATCTTTCCACCATGCGCGTCAATGACTTTCTTGACGATAAAGAGCCCGAGCCCAGAACCGTTCGCATCAACTTTTTTAGCATTCTCCATACGGACAAATTTCTCAAACAATCGGTCACGATCTCCTTCGGGAATGCCGATGCCAGTATCTGCAATTGAGAGTACCACTTTACCCATGCCATAGTTGGCACGAATGGTGACCGTCCCGCCATCTGGCGAATACTTAATCGCGTTATTCAAAAGATTCAAAAACGCTTCTTTCACACGTTCTGCATCAATGGTCACCACACTCTTCTTCGGTAACTCAATGACGAGTGTAATATGATGCTCGTCAGCCATTGGCTTAAGCTCGAGGGCGCAAGCTGCGAGCAACTCTTCAGGACATGCAGGCGCCATGGCGTATGAAACCTTACCGTACTCAAGATGATCGGCCGCGAGAAGATCATTCACCAGCGTCACCATGCGGCGAACACTCTCTTGTGATTGTGTAAGCAGCAGTCGTTGGCTCTCAGATATCTGTCCTGCCTCACCATCGAGTAGCATTTGCTGTGCCCACTTTAGAGCAGAAAGTGGTGTGCGCAACTGGTGTGCTGCGATCGATACAAACTCAGATTTAGCGTGATCAAGTCGCAAGAGGCGGTCATTGGCCCTTGATAACTCCTCGTCTCTTTTCATAAGTGTTCGCGCACTGCGATCGAGATCGGCAATGGTCTGCTTGAGCTTCGCCACATTCTCATTAGCTTGTGCCTCGATCGAGGAAGCCATGGCATTCATCACATCAGCAAGGAGTGACAATTCATTCACCGCATTGATACGGATACGAGTCGCGTAGTTACCAAGTGATAGTTCACGGATGCCTCGCCTAAATACCCCGAGTGGGCGGATGAGGTTACTGTGAAAGGAGTAAATGGTATAGATAAGGAGTACGGCAAATGCCACCATTACTGATGCGAAAATAATGACGTTTTGCCTACTCCGCGCGGTGAGATCGGCAAACGACAACTCGGCCACCACTGTCCATGAGGTCGGAAGTAACTGCTCTGTTTTTCCTACTACCCAGGTATCACTAATCCCTTTGTATCGGCGTGCATCAGAATCGCCGCTGAGACGGAAGAGCGTTTCCTGAATCCGTTCTGATACATGAGCGCCTGTAATAGTGCGATTAGATACTAATATGCGACCAGTTTGGTCGACAATAAACACGTCGCTTGCAAACTGCACCGGTGCTGCATTTATAACACTTTGCCACAGCGTGCTAATATCAACCGTCATCGAAATCACTCCCACAGTTTTGTTGGTCTCGGAAATAATGGGCATAGACCACACAATATATGGAGTATTTTGTGCGGTTTCGTGTGGTTCGGTAATGTCTACTCGACGCATTGCAAAAACGCTGTCGATACTCTTCTTGAGCGATTCTTCTTGTGTGTTCGCCACCGAACCAGTGGTAGCTTCTGATGCACGAAAAACCTCACGTCGTGCTTCATCAAGCACAATGAGCTCGATGATGGAAGACTCAGTTGAGACAATGCCCTCAAGATATCGATGTTGCTCAGGCGAAAGCTCTGTGTCCTGCATACTCTTCGCGGCGAGTGACAAATTGAGTTCAGCTCGCGCAAAAAATGTAGCAACACTTCCTTGAACTCTTTCTGCAACCTCAGTAGGGATATTGTTGGCGGCATCCTGGTCTGCCTGATAGGTAAACCACACAAATACTGCAAGAGCAGCGAAAAGAAGCGCGAGTAACGCAACTATAGGTATCAAGACGCGAACAATGATTCGCTGATAGAAATGTATTGTACGTTCGTTATCCACGGTATTAAATAGCAGTAAGTACTTTAGTAAACACAAATGCGCCTTCAGTGATCACATTCCCACTCAAAAGAGTAAGTGTGGTGTCACCGTGCGCATCAAACCCCCACGTACCAAACACTCCTGGCATGGCGCTTGTGGCACGAACTGCTTCCAGAATGCCGGCACGGTCAACTTTGCCGACCTTTTCAATCGCCGCAAGAAGTGCCTTCGTGGCATCATAGGCAAAAGCGCCGAATGCATCGGGTTCGCTACCGAAGCGTGCACGGTAGGCTAGAAGAAAAGCCTGCGCACTGGGGTTTTTCACCTCCTCTGGAGGCACACCTACTGCAGTGACCAACACCCCCTCTGAGGACGTGCCTGCTCTATCGATGAAATCTTGTTCAAAAATGCCATCTGGCCCCATAAAAGTAGATGTTGCGCCACGCGCGCGTAAGTAGCGGAGCAGTTCTGGCCCTCCATTTGGTGTGGTGCCACCGTAGTACACCAGATCTGCACCTGAAGCCAAGATTGCGTCGCCAACAGGAGCAAATAATGCGGCATCTTTCGTGATGGCGGCAGACCCCACCACGTGCATGCCTTGCTGTACTGCCTCATGCTCAAAGAGGTTGGCTATACCAATGCCATAGGCATCACTGTCGTTTACCACATAGACGCTCTCATGACCCAGTGCTCGTGCCCAGGTGACGCCCAGTGGTCCTTGCAGATCATCCGTGGGTGTTACTCGGAAGTAGTGTGTCTTGCCGGTAGGATAAAAAATACCAGGCTCTCCCGGTAAAAAACCGGTACGTGTCAAGCCAGGCCAGGTATTCGACGGTGAAATCTGTGCGATGCCCGCAGTATTCAAAAGTGGCATAGACACCTTAGCAGCACCACTATTTACGGGACCAAGATACGCAATAGTGGTGGGGTCTGCGATGGCACGCTCGGCATTGCGGCGCTCCTTGTTCGCTATCCATGCACCGCTTTCATCGCCATCATCCACAACCACAAGCTGTATGTGCATGTCTCCAACACGATAACGTACCTCTTCAAAAGCGAGCTCGATACTATTTTGGATAATAGTTGAGCTATAAAGCGCTAGGGGTGCACTCAATACAACGGTTGCAACTTCTGCACGTTCCTCGACAACGAGCGGATACGCACACCACACACCCACAGAGAGAGCACCGACCATAAACAGGTAGGTGGCCACACGCGCCACAAAGAAAGTCTTATCCGACATAGAGCTTGCGTAACTCTCTCACAGTATACCGTGCGAGATGCATCACTCATTCTCACTGATTGTGTACAGCCCTATTTTTTCTTCACCAGTTTTGCTTCGAGTGCCAGAAGTTCGTCACGCAAAATGGCTGCCGTTTCAAAGTCGAGTATTTTAACTGCCTCTTCCATTTGCTCACGCTTATCTTTCAGTACTTTCTTGGGTGCGCGCAAAAATTCTGCTTCGTCGAACTGGATGAGTGATGCAACGGTCTTTTGATGTTCAGTGCGAAGTTCGGCAGTAATATCTTGGATTTTTTTCTTCACTGTCATGGGAGTGATGCCGTGCACTTCGTTGTAGGCAAGCTGTATGGCACGGCGACGGTTGGTCTCACCAATAGCTTTATCAAGTGAGCCGGTCATCATGTCGGCGTAGAGCACCACACGACCGTTCACATTTCGTGCTGCACGGCCAATGGTTTGGATGAGCGACGTCTCAGAACGAAGGAACCCTTCCTTGTCTGCATCGAGAATAGAGACGAGCTCAACCTCAGGAAGGTCGAGACCTTCGCGGAGCAGGTTTACCCCCACCAAACAGTCGAAGATTCCCTTTCTAAAGTTGGTGAGAATTTCGATGCGCTCAATCGTGGTGATGTCGCTGTGAAGATACTCGGCCTTGATGCCACGCTCTTTCAAGAACTCGGCGAGGTCTTCCGCCATTTGCTTTGTGAGTGTGGTAGTGAGTACGCGTGTACCGCGAGCGATGGTGGCCACCGCGTCCTCAATGAAATCGCGTACCTGGCCCGGGTAGCCGCTCTCTTTGTCTTCGGTGACTTTGCGAATATCAATAAGAGGATCAACAAGTCCCGTGGGACGAATGATTTGCTCCACCACTTGCCCACCTTCAGCTACTTTTTCAATCTCATATTTTCCCGGTGTTGCAGTGGTATAGAGCACCTGACCCACACGCTCTTCAAACTCCGCAAAGCGAAGCGGCCGATTGTCGCGTGCTGAGGGGAGGCGGAAGCCGTGCTCCACAAGGTTGTCTTTGCGTGCGCGGTCGCCGGCGTACATGCCACCAATTTGTGGAATGGTAACGTGCGACTCATCGATAACAGTGAGGAAATCTGGTGTGCCATCGGCGAGGTGCGGGAAGTAGGAGAGCAGAGTGTACGGTGGTTCGTCTTTTGCACGGCCATCAAAATGACGCGAGTAGTTTTCAATGCCATTGCAATAGCCCACTTCGCGAATAAGCGCGAGGTCGTGTTCACTTCGGCGCTTTAAGCGCTGGTACTCAAGGACCTTCCCTTCACGCTCAAGCTCGGTAAGACGTTCAGTGAGTTCTTCCTGTATGTCAGCAATCGCACGCTTGCGCTCATCTTCGGGTGTCACGAAGTGCTTTGCAGGAAAGAGGAAAAATACACTCGGCTCGTCGATGATAGCGCGAGTGACGGCGTCAATCTTGGTGATGCCTGACACATCGTCGCCACTAAACCCGATACGGAAAATCACGCGTTCATTGGTCGGCATAATCTCAACAGTATTTCCCACAGCGCGAAAGGTACCGGGGGTGAGGTCGGCATTCGTGCGCTCAAAGTAGAGGGCGACGAGCTTGCGCACCAACTCTGCGCGGTTGGTCTTGGTGCCTTTTTCGATGCGCACATGTACCTTCT
>JBJOQE010000069.1:0-8147 GCA_046050105.1 Candidatus Parcubacteria bacterium | reverse complement strand
GGACCACGTACCGCCGGAAATAGTCCCTGTTTTTCCTATCTGAAGTACACCATTTAATGCCACTGCCACATTCCCCGCCACCAGGTTTGTCGATTGGTTGTACTCTTGCGCAGTGCCCGAAATATTAATACCTGCTGCCCATGTGAGAGTCCAGTCGTTTAGTGTCGGGCAGCTTCCGGTGTTACAGACCAAGTTTGCGACAGTGCGGAGCTGATTGTAGGTTGAGGCTACTGGCAAGACGTTCGTGAGCGATACAGGAGATGTAGACGTACCACTACTATTGCCGGGAATCAGTCCATTGGGGACCAACTCCCATGAGTCGCCGTCATAATATTCCACTTGGTAGCGGAGCGTGGAAAGTCCTGGTTCACTATCATTCCATGAAAACGATTGCCAATAGGGGCCGGAACCATCGTTCCAGTCAAGTGTCGGATACGCTACGACTGTCGCAGAAGAGCCTGGTTTGCGTGCAGCCATCATAAACGGCTCCTTAAACGGTGCTGCACCAACAGAGGCATCGGCCTCAAGTGTTTGGAGTGTACTCCAGGTAGTCGTTGCCGCAGTGAGCGTCGAGTAATCGTATCTATCGTTCACATCGTCATAGGTCATCACTTGAAGGACACCAGCTCCGGTACGTGCAAGTTGCACCGTGTACGCATCTTGCAAAGTTGTCACTGTCCCTTCGGTGGCTGGCTGAAGCGCACCGTTGTAGTAACGATATCGTACCGCAGTAGTATCGCTGTATACCATCATGAGGTTACCATCGAACGATCCGCCAACACGGTACTCACAGTCAAGCGCACGTCCGTCGAGCGAATTTCCATTAGTATCAAGCTCGGCTTGTCCCGTCCACGCAGCGCCAGTCCACCGAATATAACCGATGTCACTATCTGCATCGATGTAACAGAGCGCCATGTTGTCAGTACCCACATCAGAAGCCATATCGCCAAACTCAAAGTCATTACCGATAGCTTCTGTGGTGCTACTCCAGGTTGTGCCATTCCACACCATGGAGACAAAACTTGCAGCGGTGTTGTTCGATACGGCAACCACTGCCTGACCACCACCTTCTTCATACGCTCCAGTCATACCTTCATGCGCGCTCTGTGTTGCCTGCATTTGACCAGAACGGGTAGCATTCCCCCACGATGATCCGTTCCACACTTGTGCTTCGTACTCGGCGCCGGTCACACTGCGCACCACCGCAATGATTTCATCAGAGGTGGGGTCAGAAATCAGGCGTATGAAGCCGCAGTTTGCTACAGCATCGACGTTGATAGTACCTCCAAGCGTAGTTGTCGCACCATTCCATATCCAGTACGAAGGATCAGCGTCGCCGTCACACGACACGACCATAGCGTCTCCTGACGACGTCTCGTACGCAATATCTACCCCACGCATACCGGCATCCGCAAGCGACGTCGTGAGTTCAAGTTGGTTTCCCCATGCACCCTCAGAAAACACCAATAAGTTGACATCTTGATCGGTGCCCACGGTTGCAGTTAGATACTCTTCTCGCGTCGGTGCAGCTCTGGTTACCACAAAGTTCATGGCCGCGCCGACTGTTGGTGCAGACTGTTCAGTAGACCATATGCTTCCATTCCACGTGCGATACCGTGGTGTCTGAATATTTCCTTCAGCGTATACCGTAAGCGACTCCACAGCACTTGTCGCAACAGTCACGCTATTACCAGTGGTGGTAGCGCCAATTATGGTGTCAATCGCAAACTGCTCAGTGGTTGTTTGAAACCAGGTCGATACCGATACGGAGGTGTCTACAGTAAAACTTTGTGCATCGGTATAGTTCGAATATGTATTTGCACCACCGGGGTCTCGTGCTCGCACACGCCACCAGTAGGTCGTGCCATTTGAGAGTATGTCTGCTACCTGGACTTTATATTGAATCGTATGCCCCGAAGTAAACGGTTGTGTGTCAATTGGGTTCGTGATATTCGAAAAGCCGAGGTTGATGTCAGAGGAACGTGTCGTAGACGACGTAAACGTGTACGACGTAGACCACTGCACTTCGTAGGTCAGATCATCATTTTGTGGGTCTGTTGTGGTGAACTCAAACGTGGGTGTTGTAGTCGCCGTTTTCTCACTCGGGAAGAGCTTGGTAATCGATGGAGTATTAATTTTATACCCCCACGAAAGTGTCCAGTCGTTTAAGATTGGCGTACCTCCCGTATTGGTAAATACGGCTTCTATGCGAATGACCGGATACTCATCAGCATCAAGAGAAAGAAGTGACTGCGGTGAGGTATCAAACCCCGTACTGTTTCCTACTAAATCACTGTCGGGAATATTTTCCCAGACATCGTCACTCACTTCATACTGTATGCGGTACTTAATGTCTCCTGCTGCCTCGTTATCATTCCAGGAAAGTGAACCCCAGGCATTACCGAGCACTCCTTTGGCAAAGGTAATTTCTCCCGATGTAGTCGTGCCGGTCGTTGAGCCAACAATAAGCTGGAGCTGCCCTGTTGACGTAGCTTCCACACCTTGGAGTACATCCGATCTAAATTGGTCGCGCATGGTCTGATACCACGCACTTGTAGTGGTTGCGTTGGTATCAAGGGTGAAACTGTAGATACCGGACCAGTCACTGTACTGATTTGAACCGGTGTCACGTGCACGCACGCGCCAGTAGTAGGTAGTGCCATTTGAGAGCGCCGTTGATGAACGGAAGCGTACCGTCTCACCATTAGTGAAGGGATCTTTGTCCGCTGGCGTGGTTATGTTAGAAAAAAGTGTCGAGTTTGTTTCGCTATTAGCATCAATTGCCGTTGAGACGAACGTGTAGTCGTCATCAACTTGCACCTGGTAGGTCAGACTGTCTGACTCCCCGTCTGTGCCAGAAAATTCAAAGTTTGGCGTCGTGGTACTAATGCGTTCATTATCAAATGGTTTGTTCAGAGTGAATTGCGCGGCGTCATCATTCACCGTGAGGCGCGGGTAGTAATCATACGCAAAGAGTGGGCTTCCATCAGATTTCACCATGCGGAAACAGTAGTCCATACCTGCCTCGGCACCGTTTTGTTGTAATGAAAAATCCCATTCTCCATCCTCGGCAATGCCAATTTGATTTGGTGTAGTAGCGGTAGGGTTGCTCTCCTCATAGGTTTCAAGTCGATCAGTACGCACAAGCGTCGATGACGAGAGTGTCACACCGTCTGCAACGGACGTGTTGTCATATCCTTTCCATACCACACTTGATGTAGCAGAACCCACATCATTCCAGTTGGTGAGGACAGTACAAAGATTGTCTTCAGTCGTTGAGGCAAATTGGAGTTTAAACGTATCTGCAGTCGAGGTAGAATTCTCAACACCAACACCCAACCGAAGGCGGATCTGATCTTCATAGCGAAGCGTGGTCGACGTCGCGGTGATGGGCTCAGCTTCAATAAGGTCCTCTACGCCAAGCGGCCAGGGGTCAGTGGGCGTCGCCGCATCAGTATTTGCAAACCATTTAAATGATGTTTGCGTGTAAATGGCCACCGCACCATATTTGCGCGCAATGATAGCAGTCACATACGGGGGGAGATGTGAGTTTGTAGAAAAATTCGTGACATCAACTTGATGGGTGTGTGTACCGCTTGCGCCTGTGGAGCCAGTACGAGCATTCGCTACCAACGCCGATGGCGCACTGGTCGTAATACCTGACATACTACTATGGGTATGTGTCTCCGTTCCTCCACTTGCACCGTAGGTTGCGGCTCCTCGCAAGAAACGATTATAGAACGGGTCTGATGCGTCGGCCGACTGGTGCAGCCATCCTGCAGGTGGTGTGTCGGTCCACATGGTGAGTGCGCCTACAGGCGTTGATGTGGCGCCAGTTGTTGACGCGTAAATGACGTCAATATACGGAGGCTCCTGACTCACGAGTGCGGTGCTCGTACTTACGGTATGTGTGTGGTTATTTGTCGCCGGCTTCGGGGTGACCTGCGTACCACCGGTACGGCCGTCGAGGATGGTGCCCGCAGCCGCTCCTGTGGTACCCGACACCGTATGGAGGTGAGTATTTGAACCACCAGTGGTCGTACTCGTGCTCTCACCGCGCGGATAACGGCCATTGAGCACAGAAATCGCGGTCCAGCCCACGGGTGGTGTGGTATCAAATGCAAAGACGGCACCCGATGGAATGCTTGCTGGTTCACCAGCGCTATTTGACTGGTACATCCTGAGATCGCGATAGGCAGGCAAACTTGAAGTGCTTGTTATGGTGGGAGTGAGCGAATGGCTGTGAGAGACAATTGCTACGTTCGCACCTGCTCTGTTTTCAGAGCTCCCTGCTGTTGCTGCGTTCACCGAGCCGTCTGCAGTATGCGTGTGCGTTGCGGTGCCTGAAGCAGTACCGTACGTTATTCCACCACGCACGAATTTTTGGAAAAAAGTATCGCCCCCACTACACGACAGACACGTCCAGCCCGATGGGTGTGACGAAGTTGCCATATAGATGATCATGCTTCCTGTAGCATCAGACGCAATTTGCCACTGTTTATGTTCTCTGAACACAACATCCTGCTGTGATACTGCTGGCACTTCAGAAAGTGTGGTCGTTCCAGCCTCCAATGAGGCGAGCGGTGTTTGCACCGCCCGTACACCAGACAGGGTGGCGGGGCCAAGCTGATAGAGAAGCGGGCTGATATCCGGAGAATCAAATCGGTACGTAAAAGTTTGCGACTCACCGGCACGAATTGATACAGGGAACGTAATACGCTGTGCATCACCATCACCTTGGACTTCACCCTCTGTCTCGAGCACGGTATAGTCTGTGGGAATGGTTTCAGTGAGCACGCCATCAAATGACGTCGACGCCGCAACCACAATGCGCATCTCATACGGTTCTACGGGATAAATACGCGTCGGTCCACTTCGCGCAAGCGAGAGATCGTGCGTATCCACGACAGTAAACGTCGTCTTTGTGTGTGCAAGCGCGCGACCAGTCTCCTGCTCTATGTGTTCAAGATACAGTTCATAGGTACCCGTTGCCATGGCACCAAGTGATGCGCTGTAATCGGGCACATCGACCACATTATTACCATTACACACACCAGACGAGGCGACGGGGAGTCTACGAATAAAATTCTGCTCATTAATCACATACAATTCAAGCGGCGCTTCACAGAGCGTGTTACCGTTAGGTGAAAGAGCGGCCATAGAGACGGCCACCTGCTCACCGCGAGCATACTCATTTTTGTCAGTATTGATAGCGAGAAGGCCCCATTGGAATTCCAAACGGTCAACAAACACCTTTGAACCTTCAGCGACCGTGATTTCGAGTGTGTACTCACCGGGACGCAACTCATCGCGTTCTGTTTCAGGAATCTGGATAGACCACAATCCGTCGCTTGTCTGATTGATACTGGGCACGATCGGCAACTCACCGACATCACGGTGTATGATTGCCACATGTTCGAGTGTTGCCGTATTCGATGAAAATACCTTGCGCGCAAGTTGCACAGGGAGGCTACGCTGCTCATTGTATTTGAGAGCAAAATTCGGTAACTCGTCTTCAGTGAAGTCGATTTCCTTTGAGACCAAATCATGCATCGCTGGCTTCTCAAGCTCAGTAAGTGCTTCTGGTGACACACGCGCCTCAAGCGCTGCGCGGTTTAGAGTACGTGCTGAGAGTTCAATCCACGCACTATCAATAAGCACTTCATCCACATCTGCACGTGCGCCTTCGTACACAGCGCGCACTTTAAGTGAGCGCAACATCAATGGGTCGATGATAGGCGGTAGTGCAAAAAGATAAAATCCGCCGTTAATCGCATTTGATACTTCGTCCTCGATAGTAATGATACCTGCGTCCACCCACACCTCGTCGAGAAAGGCATACTGCACACGAATGGCCGCGCTCACACCACGCTCCTTGGCGGTGCGTGATGACTGTGCCGCAAGTGACATGCGGATTTGTGCGTTTTGAATTGTCTCCGTATCAGCAAGTGCCGGGAGCGAAAAACCATTCCAAGTAATAGCAGGGCCAACCGCCGGTGCTGCCTCAAGTACAGTCGTCGTTGCCTCGTGTGCTGCGTTTTGTGCAATGTCATCGTGCACTATCGGTATCGGCACATCCTCAACTACTGTCGTCGTAGCCACATCCGGATCTACACCACTCGCATTATCTGCGGGTTCAGGCTGAGTTGGTTCACTATCTACCACACTGCTTGAAACAGACGCTGTATCAGCCCCACCCACTTCAGGAGTGTTCGTTTGAGGTTGTGGAGCCTCTGAGGTCTCCACTACATCAGCGAACGCTAAACTGAGCCTTTCACGGACGCGCGCAAACAGACTCACTGATGACTCAGCGCTCACCACATCGAGCAACGGTGCATCAGACACAGGGTCGGGTGGTGGTGTAAGGACTTCTACTTCCGCTGCAGCCTCAGGTGCAGGAGGTACAACCTCCTCACTCGGTGCGACTGGTTCAGGAGTTGAGACTCCCGACTCATCGGGCACAGAAACTTCTGGTGCTCCTTGCCCATCCGCTGTTGTGGGCTGCGGTAACTCCTCGTCAGTAGAATATGTTGGCACAAGCGTCCCCTCAGTCGTACTAGACGACACCTCCTCGACTGTTACCGGAGGAACTAGTGACGCCTCGCTCACACGGAGGTATGCAGCATTTTGACGGTTGAAATCTTCATATAGTGCTGCCTCATTCAAATCTTGTACGTAGAGTGTTTCGATGTTCGACCATCCCGTTTCAATAACCGACAACGGCAAAATATGGATAGTATCTTCTTCAGTAATAGTGTCTAGATAATTGGCATACACCGCAAAACTGAAAAGACATAGGAAAAGTGCTACACCTATAAAAGGCGCCCTGTAGCGATGTAATGCTCTTCGTATATTGTGCATTGTCTCCACCCAACAATAACCCTCCCACATAGAATGAGGGGCTAGTTTAAAGTATAGCCCGGGGTCCGCGTGGGACCTCGGGCTATCCTGTGGATTTAGCGATGTATCTAGCGCAAAATCTTTTGCACATCGGTAATCTCCTTCTCAATCAAGGTCTCCGAAACCTCGAGCGCAGAGGAGAGGTTCTCGACAGCTTCCTTTTCTTGTCGTGAAAGTCGCGGCTTTTTAGTGATGGCGTTAATCTGATCATAAATCTCGTCGCGGAGTGCAGAGAATATCTTTTCCATCTGGTCTTGGATTTCTTTTGTTTCCTTGCGCAGCCGCGATTCCTTCTTCCCGAACTGCTTACGCTCGTAAAAGATATAAGCAAGAAGTCCGAAGACCGAAAGTGTCAGCAGTACCAAAAGCAGGTTCGCGAGTGAGAAAATAGACCAGAACGAACTTTTCTCAGTGCCCGCTACTGGCTTCACCCATCCTGCAGTAATCAAAAGCGGTGTTGCCGACTCGGTTATATTACCTGCCTTATCGTATGCTTTTACGCGCACTGTGTAAGTCCCGTCTTCAAGCGCAGCAAGGAGATACCCAAGACGTGCCTCGTCAGGAGTGACCGTGACTGCCTCCCTATCTGCAATGGTCAATTCGTAGTAGTCGATACCCGATGTCTCATCTTTTGCTTCAAAGTGCAGTGTGGGGAACGATGAGGTGGAGTTTCCAGCGCGCACGTTAATGGCGAACGCGGGCGGCGGAGTTACGTCTACCATAATCTTGCGATTGGTAATTGCACCCAAACCTACTTGGTTTTTAAACTGCAGCGAGAGATACTGAACGCCGTCTTTCAGCATCAGTGACGTCAGATTGACTTCTCCAACAGGGGGGTCAATTTTTGTCGTGGGAGTATTCGTAGAAGATGTCGCAATCTCCATAAACAAATCACTTACGTCAAATGGTAGATCCCACGTGAAAGTCCCGGTGGTTGTTGCATACCATACATCAGCATCAAGAAATGTTTTTGAGCCAACTTCTGGGGCACGTGGCGGGTCACCGAATGCGATGGTAGCATCTGACGCAGGTTCATCAGGTTCAGTCTTTAAATCTTCGACGGTTTCATCAGGTGCTGGTTCTGGAGATGGTGGTGGAGTAGCGGTGCCTGCACCAAGGGTGTATGTTGCCTTCACGCTACCGCTAAACACATCAGTACCTAAGCCATCAGCAGCGAGCACAGATGCACTTTTCCAATCAACTATCGCATCACCCTCGCCATTTACCTTAAACGTAATCACCACAAG
>JBJOQE010000068.1:0-3624 GCA_046050105.1 Candidatus Parcubacteria bacterium | reverse complement strand
TGTCCTGCTTCGTTGTAGTCACGCATGAGGAGGAACGAATGGCGACGCACATCCCATGCCGCAGCCACCGCATCGGCGTCCTGCACTGCCTGAACAAAATAGCCATGGCGCATAAGCTCTTCTTCACAGTGAAGTGCCTGTACCTCTGTTTCCGAAGCTGTTGCTTCAGAAAACTGCGCGAGCACAAACAATTTTGCATCAGGTGCGGTGTAGGGAGCAAAGCGTTCTGCAGATTCCGTGAGGTGTACTCGCGCCTGGTCAAACGTGTTGATGTCGAATGTTTCTACTCCTTCTGGGTGATGCGCATTGATGATGGTGATGATGTGCGACACATCTTCAAGTGATTCGGCGGAAATAGCCAGGAGAGACACATGCTCGGGTATGGGCACAAGCCTAAGTACTGCCTCGGTCACGATGCCAAGTGTGCCTTGTGCACCTACCATAAGTGGCACGAGAGAGAAGTCGTTACCTTCAATAACTTTCTCCAGACGATACCCTGAGGCAGCTTTCTTCACATCGCCGCAGGCAGCCTTGAAGGAATCGCCATAGCGAAGGGCAAGCTCGATAGCCTTGTGCTCGACAGGGTGCTTCGCCTCTCCTTGAGCCTTACGCTCCACCACCAACACCGAGCCATCAGCAAGCACGACACGAAGCGACACCACATTATCTGAAGTAGCACCATTCCGCAGACTTTTCTCGCCAGAGGCATTATTACCAATCATGCCACCAATACCACAGAGGCGGTGAGACGAAGGGTAGGCTGCAAACATAAGACCGTGCTCTTTAGCTTTATCTTCGATATCACGGAAATAGGCTCCCATTTGTACTGTGGCGGTCTGTGCCACGGGGTCGATAGTCACCTCATGCATGTGCCGCGTCATGTCTATCACAGAGCCTGTGGTGAGTGGCCCACCGCTCATGCATGTGCCGCCAGCACGTACAGTGAGCGATACAATGTTCCCCGCCGTTCGCTGTGCGGCACACTCTGCCACCAGGGCAACTACGTCACCTTCATTTTTCGGGTAGTACACGTCGTGGGGAGTGACGGTAAAAATACTCGCATCTCTGCGATATGGCTCAAGTGACGCTTCGTCACGCACTACTTCTATTCCCAATGATGGATTCATATACACTCAGTATACCAATATGAAAGTACACGTCGTGTGACGTGTACTGGATATCCTCGAAAAAATTTGGTTATCTATTGCCCCTCAGTCACTGGAGCTTCACCAGAAAGCTCTTCTTCGCCACGCTCTGAGCCCCAGACGTATCCATCAACAGCAATAGCTTCTTCGGCTTTGATGAGCGAAAGAAGTGCAACTGCTAGTTCATTTTTTTCAATAGATTCCTGTGCAATCTCTACACGGCGAATGGCAATGCGTTGCGCATCTGAACCCTGTGCAACAGAAGGAAGTGCACGGCTCACATTTTGCACATGTTCTGCGACGAATAACTTCACCTCTTCTATGGGTGTCGTACTTGCATACGATTCAACACTCACTTTGAGAGCGTCAGACAGTGACTGTCGCAGGGTTTCAAAATCGTCCTTTACTGGAGCGAACTCGGGAAACTCCTGAGCAAGTGTTTCCTCTGCTTTCGAAGCGGTGGTCACGCGCGCGAGAGCGTTGATGCGAGCTTCTGGAGTGAGGAGCGAATCTGTTAATGCAGCAAGAGCACCCTGTGCATGTTCATTTGAAAGCCCTGCAATAGTTCTTAGTGTCTCTTCGGTAGAGCTCGCGCTATCTCGTTGCAACACTAAAAGTTCATTTAAGCGCTTTTCCATTCTGGTCACTCCGTATGATGCTTGTGCAGATTTGGTAAGGCGAGTCATGGCGAAACCTCGCTCGAGCACGTTGACCTTGAGATTAAAAAGCGGTTCTCCAGGTAGTGTGTCGCGGGAAATATAGGTAAGTGTTGCAAGTATAACAACGAGAAGTAGCACCACGAGCGCCGCAACGCTTCGCCACCCCAGCTTCGGGAGCAATGGCTTTTTCGGCTGTTGCTTTACCGGTGACGGCACTGCCCGCACTTCCGTGACTTGCTTTTGCACTGCCGTAGTTTGAGGGACAACCGGAGTTTTCGGTGCTGTATCAGGGGTATTCGTTTGTATATCCATAAAGTATAAAATCTTAGTCTGAACGACCTATACTACACTATACGCACCAAACTAGCATGGTGTTTCAAAATGGCCCGCATGCTTCGCATGCGAGCCTTCGTCACACCCCAACTTCCTCGCCGGTACCAGGTGACAACCTCGCAAAGAGCTCCAAAAGCTCTAAGGTTGGGCACCGGCCCTTTGGGCCGCGAAGAGGGAAGTACACATCAAGATTTTCTTCCGTAGGTGAAATCGTGAGTGCAGAAAGAACAGTCACTGCGTCTTGTGGATGAAAGAGGCGGGTATCCTGTATCAGTGCTACCCACCGTCCTTCAATCAACCGACTTGCCGTCCATCGCCCACCGTTTGTTGGCTCGAAATACCGTTTGCTCATGTATCCTCCTTAGAAACAAACAGAGCCCGCAGCGCGGGCTCTGTTTTGGAGATGTAGTAGTGCGCAAACCTGTACTAGCTATCCAAAACACAACCCACGGTGGGGGTTGTAAGGACGACGAGTACGAGGTTTCGCGTAGTCATATCCTCGTTATAGCAGAAAACTTTTTTTACGCAAGGGAAAAGTAAAAAAACCATACATCTGGGGATGTATGGTTGGGGAGGACGATCAGCGTTTGAGCAACTCAAGGATTACATTCGCCTCGCTCGCTCTGTCGATGTCCGCTTTGATGGCGTGGAGGACTACGCGAGTCCTGCCATCTGAAATGGCAGCGAGCTTTGTGATCAACTCAAGCTTTTCACTGTCGGTGACCTTCTCAGTACTCTTCGCCTTCGTAGGCAAAGCAACTGCTCCGGGTTCTGTCTGTGGTGTCGCCTTTGTTGCGGCAACCACCTTCTTCGATTTCTTCTTCTTAAAGCGCTTAAGGTTGGGAATGTCGTCAGGCGCTTTTTTGGTACCGTCGGCATTGACGATAACCACCCAGCGGCGGTCACTGCGCTGCGCAACATCTCCTTTGGTCCGCAGACGCTTCAGCACCCGTTGTGCTGTTGACGGGTTAATCTTGAGCGAGTCCTCAAGGAAGTCATAGTCGGCCCGTTGGGACGACCTTACCAAATCAACGGCCTCGTCGGCCAACTGCTTTATATCCACCTTGCGGCGGTTGTTTGCGGCGGCGGCAATTGTAGTTTCTACGTTCATTGTGCACTCCTTGAGGTTTTGATGGGGGGTGTGGGGTACTTAACTGGTGATATTTATAGCACTATATAATTTACGTGTCAACCATATTATTGACCAGGCGCTCTATATATGTTATCGTCCATCTAGGTCAAGAACCTTGAAATATGGAAGAAAGGGACTGTCATGCAGACCAAACAAGGAACTACTGCGGAGTGCCTCAAGCACTACCTCAGCAGCATAGGTGAAGATGACTATGTGAAAATCGTCACATACGTCGGCGTCGCCAAAAAAGCCCTCTTGAAACGATGGAGGGATGGGCTTATGCCCAACGGAGGAAACCTCATTAAAGTGAGGTATTTCCTCGAGGGCCACAACTATCAGGTGACAGAGCAGGATG
>JBJOQE010000067.1:0-23167 GCA_046050105.1 Candidatus Parcubacteria bacterium | reverse complement strand
AGCTCGGTCGTGATACGGTGTAACACATAGTTTTGTGCCTGTGCTTTAGTACCTTGGTTTTTTGCGGTACGCACCACCACCACACCAGGGAAGGACGAAGCAATTTCGCTTGTCCTATCGCTTGAGTGGTCATCGATAACGATTATCTCCGCTACGGGGTATGTTTGTGCGAGAATGCTTTCGATGGTTTTCGCAATCGACGCTTCTTCGTTGTATGCCGGCACCAAGACAGTGACGGTGGGTTGGTGCGACAGGTCTGTGGCTGTAAGCACTTTTGCCTTCATGCCAAACCACCAGCGCAAACTTTTGATGTTATCCCGTAATCTCGGCCGCGGATGCGGTGCGCGTGCAAAGTGTGCTGTATTTACCATGGAGTCTCCTTTTTCAAAGAACGTTTGAGTGCACCCTAGCACACAATGTCTTATTACACAACAATTTTTGCATAACGCAAACCCCCGCGGCCCTAGGCCACGGGGGTTTGCTGTACTGGCTACCCGAGAGTGTTAGCGAGTGACGGAGATGGTGGGTGTGAGACCATCAATGGCTTCACCCGTTGCACTTACGGTCACACGGTTATTGTTATCAATGCTTGCTTTGTATCCAGTGTTGTAGCCGGCTGCGCAGGTGATGGCACTGCCAGAATGAGAAGGGTCTTGAGGAAGTGCTGGGATATATGCAGGTACTAAGTCGTCACAGATGTCCACATTTGATGTGGGGGCCGATCCATCATCATCAGCAATCTCGTATGCTGTATTTGATGAGAGGTCACCGGGAAGTGCGCCTTTATGGTCAACAATATACTGACCAATTGCACTTAAAATAGCGTTCACATTAGCAGATCGTTGGGCATTATTTGCTTGCGCAAACTGTCGGGAAGGGTTTACGGCGATAAGTACGATGGCTGCCAAAACGCCGATAATACCGATAACGATGAGGAGTTCAATGAGGGTGAAGCCGAGAAGTGCGTGTCTGCGTGCATTTTTCATACTTTGATTGCTGTGATTTCTTTATAACATGTGACGACTACAGTGTATCTTCACTGTCGATGACTATACGGTCTCTTGGGTGGAATTTCAAGGTATACGAAGTTTCTAGTTTGCGAGCTCCACAAAGCGCGTAATGGCCCCATCGGTAGCGTGTATGTCTACCTGATAGTTAGTGGTGGCATTGGTGGAGCTTGCGGTGACCTTCACGCGATTTGTGTTCGAGTATAGTGCCGGAGGACCTGATGGGCTCGAGTTTGTCGTTTCTATGAAGCACAGCGCGTTTCCTACTACCACCCTTTTGCCACCATTCGGCACGGAGAACAGTGGGTCGTTCACCACCGCAATGCGCGCCACTGCTACGCATGCATGAGCAAGACTTTCACTTTTCGTTTTGTTCTCTAAATCCAAGAGTGAGTAGCGTGAAGTGATGCCTACTTGCGCCAAAGAAACCACACCCACCATAAGTACGGCAGAAAGAATGAGTACGGTGATGAGGGCAACGAATCCTTTTTGTGTGTGCATATTAAAAATTGAGGTACGTTCGCATGGGTGTGGTGCTGGCTCCTGCAATACTATAGGAGATTTCAATATACCCTGGGGTGCCACCTTGCGCAGCCACACGTTTGACGTGCATGTTGTCGAAGCGCACTCGTGTTGTGGTGAGGGGATTGATGATAGGAAAGGGTGCGGCGCCGGTGACAGTCGAGACAATCGCTCCACCCTCATATTTAAAATTGTAGGTAATAGTGGGGCCACCTTGCGAGTAGGTCGTAAAAGTAATGCTGTTGGTAGATGCCGCACCAGCGCTTGGGCTTATCGCGAAGGCGGGGTTGATTTGGGGAATAAGTGAGGTGATAGTGCGCGACACCAGCGTGATTTCATTCTCAACCATCACTTTCTGACCCATGCGCTCAACGCCCGCAAAGATGGGGTTTACTGCGGCTATGACACCCACCATCAAAATGCCAAAGAGGGCAACATAGATGATGGTCTCAATGAGAGTAAATCCCGTGAGAGAGGTGCGAGAATAATACTCATATGGTGATGAGGTTTTGTGGAGACTGCTCTTTAATGGGATAAAGCCACGCATATAGTTACGGGGTACACGCAGAGGGTTGGTCGCGCATGATACTTAGGACTGCTGGATCGTCGTGTACTCCATAGAGTAAGTTGTCCTTATATACCAAGGCTACGAGTTTGGTGAGGTTAACCCAATTACACGTACTCAGTGGCACGATAGCTGTTGAGCTACTCATGACATCCCAAACTATAAACGGCTTGTTCGAGTCGGTTGTTGCCAAAAATGCAAGTTTGCCTTGGACAGCAACATCAAGTACTCGTGAGGTGCTCGCAAAACCAGTGTTCGTATCGATTCCTAATCGTGCAGATTTTATAACAGAGGGATTCAGTGGTGAAGCAATACTCAGCGCGTACACATCATTTTCGTTCGGATTGTTAACCCGCTCACGTCCCATATAGAGATTGTCACCCACCAGAGTGAGAGTGGTGGCGTCTTCGGTGTCAGTGCCAGAAAGGTTTGCGTTGAATCCATAGCCCGTATCAACAGGATTTGATGTAGACACATCAACAATCATCAGTTCTCTGCTATCGTACCCCGTGGCAAGGTATGCGTAATTTCCTCGAACGACGATGTCGTTGATTGAGTGATTGAAAGCTTGGTTGATGGCCCCCACATAGCTTGGGTTTGCAGGTGTCGTGGAGACATCAAATACGAGCAGTTCGGGCCCAATAGTAGTATGGAGCCCTATGTAAAGTCGGCCATTGTGGTAATAGGTCACACGGCCTTCAGGGTCTATGTTCGTAGTACTCGTAGCTGCTACGCCATATGCATCAAGTGAAATGGTGCTGGTAAGCACAGGAGCAGTTGGTGTACTTACATTAATGGTTTGTAGTTGGTCGGTGTTACTGTTTTGCAATACATACGCATAAGCACCTGCAGAGGTAGTGACGACATCAATGGCGTTTAATCCATTTATATGTGAAGCATCACCTGTTTCTAAGTGACCACTTGCAAGTACTGTAGGACTTGCTGGGTTTGCAACATTGATAGTCCAGAAATCATCTTTTTGGCTGTTATTCTTGGTCACAATGAATGCGTACGGCACTCCATTTATAGTTGCGACATCGAGCCCGGTTTGTATGCCGTCGATTTGACCTGGAGATGTGTTCCATCCTGATGGATTTTCGGGGTTGTCCCATTCCGCGGGCGGAAACGGGTCGCAGCCGCCGCCGAGCGCAATAGCTTCGGCGATGGAAGGTACATAGGTGGTGGCGCTGGCGCTTTGCGCACGCAATTTTTCAGTGTTCCAGCTCGTAGTCGCGGTGATTTGCTTAACGCATGGCGAGATGTTCGTCACGTTGTTGTTTTGTGTGTAAAAGGCGCTGGCCCATGGGAGTGGTGTGCCGTTCCAGTGTGCGGTAGTTGAGGCCACCGCGTCGCGTATTTGCGTCGCCACGTGGGTGACGCCGCCATTTCCAAGCGTGACATCAAGGGTGCCCGTTTGCCCACCAAACGCCAATACCAAAAGTGGGGGCAGCACCAACAACATGATGGCGAAGGCAATTAGGAGTTCGATGGTAGAAAAACCGCGTGTCATATTACCAATCTATGCGACCGACGGAGTTTACTGCTATGGCGTATGAGGTGCCAGCAAGTGAAATGGTGGTGGTGCCGGTTTGTGCCGTGGCAACACGAAGCGAAAGTTGCCCGAAGCATCTATCTTGCGGTCCGCTCCAGGTTGCGGGTATTTGAAAGGGAATATTGGTGGAGCTCGTGGTCGCACTCGTACAACCACCCTTTTTTGCATAGCTCACATAGCGTTGGGTTACCGTATCCACATACACACCATGGGCCGACTCATTGATGTTGGCAATGGCGCGCGTGCGCGCTTGCGTGAGAAGCGACACGAGCATATCGCGTTCGCTTTGCACATTCGAGCGCGCAATCGAGCTCATAGAAAACGACATCGCAAAGCCGGCTACGATACCCACAAGCGCCATGACGATAAGAAGCTCGATGAGCGAGAAGCCAGCACCGCACGCGAAGCGTGCGGTGCTTTTACGCGACAACTTATCTACTTCCCAAATTCTTGGTGATGTCATAGATAGGTGTAATCACAGATACGGCGATAAGTCCCACAATGAGGCCCATGGTGACGAGGAGAATGGGTTCAATCGAGCTCGAAAGATTTTTCGTCTTTTCGTCCACCTCGGTTTCATAGAGCTCTGAAAGATAGCCGAGTGTTTCCGTTAGTGAGCCGGTCTTTTCGCCAATCATCACCATGTGGGGCAACATGTCGGGGAATATGCTGGTTTGAAGCGCAATGTGTTGTGAGATGGTGTCACCCTTAAGTACGCCTGCCGCGATACGCTCACACGCACGACGGTACACGAGGTTTTTGGTAATGCTCCCGGTAATGAGGAGTGCTTCAGTGACATGCACACCAGAGTGGAGTAAGAGGCCGAGGGTACGGCAGAAGTTTGCCACGTTGTATGAGCGGGCGATGTCGCCGGCAATAGGGAGCGAGAGGAGTGCGCGGTCGGTAGCATAGTGCAGCTTGTGGATGCGAGTGCGTATGTAGATGTAGATGCCCACTGCCACAAAAATGCCGAGTATGAGATACAGGCCCCACTTCGAAAGGAAAACACTCATCCACAAGAGCATGCGAGTGGTGAGTGGCAGTTCAATGTTCAGTGATACAAACACCGGCATGATCTTGGGAAAGATAAACACCGTGAGCATGCCCGTCACCCCAATAGTGGTGAGCGTGATGAATGCGGGGTATATGAGCGCGCTGCGCACCTTACGTTGCAAAGCGTGTTTTTTCGTCAGCTCGTCCGCGAGGTATGTGAGATTTTGAGAGAGAATGCCTGCATGTTCACCAATGCGGATGATATTAACGGTAAACTCACCAAAATGATTCTTAAATTTCCCAAGGCTAGTGGAAAGGTACTGGCCCGCTGAAACGTCGTGAATGATGGCATCAAACATGCGGCCCTTAATGGCGCCGCGTGTTTGGTTGCGGATGAGTGCCAAGCCTTCAACGAGTGGCACGCCCGCTTTAATGAGAAAGGAGAGACGCTTTGCAAAGAGTGTCTGCTCTTTGATGGGGAAGCGAATAAATGAAAGGCTCAGACTCTCTGAAAAATGGCGTGTGGCATTTTCCTGCTTTTCTTTTTGTGTAAGGCCAAACATATGATTTTATTCGCACAAGGTGCGGAGTAGTTCAGCAATAGTTGTTTTTCCGTCTGCAGCTTTATTAAATCCATCTTCAAACATGGTCGTCATGCCGTTTGCTACTGCGATATCTTTGATAGTGATGGCGGGTGCACGGCGTAAAATGGCATCGCGCACTTCAGGCCCTACCACCAACACTTCGTTGACCCCCAAGCGGCCTGCGTACCCTGTATTGTCGCATGCCGCACAGCCACGACCTTGAAAGAACGTCTTGGGGAGCTCTTGGCCCGGGAGGCGGAGTTTAGTAGGGAGCGACTCGCGGAGGCTCTCATGTTCGGCGTCACTTAAGGTGTGTGATTCCTTGCACTGCTCACAAATCTTGCGCACCAAACGCTGACCGATAGCCACATTAACTGTTGATGCGATGAGGTAGGGGTCAATGCCCATATCGATAAGGCGTGGCAAGGTAGTAGATGCGTCACTGGTGTGAAGTGTGGAGAGCAGGAGGTGGCCGGTGAGTGCGGTATTCACCGCAATGGTCGCAGTTTCCGCGTCACGGATTTCTCCTACCATGATGATATTTGGGTCCTGACGCAAAATAGAGCGGAGGCCATTCGCAAAGGTGAGACCTGAGCGCGTGTTGATTTGGATTTGCGTAATGCCCGGCACGGCGTATTCAATAGGGTCTTCAATGGTGACAATCGACTTATCCTTTGTGTTGAGACCTTTCACTAAGGTGTAGAGCGTGGTGGTCTTACCAGAGCCCGTGGGGCCAGTGGCCAGAATCATGCCGTGGGGGCGCTTCACGGCGCTTTGGATCTTCTTCTGGTCTTCAGGACTAAAGCCAAGCGATTCGAGCGAGTATTCGGCGGCATTGTCAGCCAAAAGGCGCAGCACTGCATTTTCACCAAAATAAGTGGGGGTTATGGAGACACGGATGTCAACCTGCTTGCCGTTATGAAGAGTCACACAGAAGCGACCGTCTTGCGCGGCCTGATGCTCGTCGGTTCTGAGTCGAGCGAGTATTTTGATTCGAGAGATGACTTCTGGGAGTACACGGTGAGGTAGTGTGTGGAGTTCACTAAGTACACCGTCGATGCGAAATCGTATTTTGATGGTGTCTTGCTGCGGTTCTAGGTGAATATCTGATGCACGAAGGTGAACGGCCTCACGTAAGAGGGCGTCAACCAAAGATACTATATTTATAGGCTGCGCCGTGAGTATGTCGGTGATATTCATATCAAGAAAAAAATGTACCGTGGGGTGTGACAGTTGGCGTAGTGTAATGTACAGGAACCATATTTGACAAATAGTAAATTGTTATGTATATTGAACAATAGTCACGTGCGTACAACAAGTGCAAATGGAGTGCAACAAATGTATGGAAAAGTGGACGCAGGATTGTATAGGGAAGGTGTTCGGGAAATCGTACCGAACAGCACCTGTGGTAGGGCGCAAACGCTGCGCGAACTGAAAGGTTCGCATGCGAGCTTCGTCAGGTACATAGAGAGTCTCATGAGCGCTGTGGACAACCACGATGCAACCTGGGACCAACTGGGGGTTTCGAAAGCCCTGCTTTGTCGTCTTGTGCGTCGTCACGCACACAGTTCTAAAAAACGATGGAGTGCTTCGTGTCCGCAACGGTAGCGGCACGTAATACGTAGAGCAACATAACGGCATAGCAGTACACAAACGTGTACTGCTATACTCTTCAATCAAACATTCGGTATGTCATTTTTTTACTTGATCATCCTCATGGGTATCAACCTTTTAATAACGTTTTTTCTTTGGAACAACGTTGAGACTTTTTCGTATCAACTGGTCATCATTTTTTTGTTCTTGGTGATAACCTCGAACATTACAGCAGGAGCAATTGCCACCTACTACCGTTCAAAAACTCGCCATGACTAAACTTCTCATTCGCAACCTCTCGGGAATCAAAAAAATGACGACGTATGTCGTCCTCTATATGGTGACGGGTACTATTGTCGCCCTTTCGGTTTATGCAACACCTGAAGAGCAGAGCGGCTACGAGATCCTGCGTTTCATTATTGTATTCTGTGCCACCATACTTTTGTCGAAGTATTTCTTCTACATGATTGTAAGTCCCTGGTATGACGTTTCGGTTGCATATAAAGAATACAAATTGTCACAAATCGGTACTCCTCTCTACGAGCCTCGTGTCTCTGTGTTGATACCCGCCTGGAACGAAGGTCATGGCGTTATTACCACCGTCCGTACCTTGGTAGAGAGCACCTACGACAATCTTGAAATTGTGGTGATTAACAATGCCTCAACAGATAACACTGAGGCATTGATGCAGGCATATAAGCTCGAATTTGAGGAGGTAAGGGGAGCGACATCACGTAAAACCATTGTCTATGCTAACGAGCAAGAACAAGGGAAGGGTCATGCGCTCAATGCAGGACTTGCACTTGCCAAGGGCGACATCATTATGTCGATAGATGCAGACTGCTATGTACCTCGCGAGACCATTTCGAACTTTGTGCGCCACTTTAAGGACCCGAAGGTGATGGCAGCGGTAGGGAATGTGCTTATCGGCAATACGCGGACACTGTTGGGTGTCATTCAGCATCTTGAGTTTTTGTTCTCGTTCTACTTTAAGAAAGCGGATTCGCTCCTGGGAACTATTTATATTATCGGCGGAGCTGCAGGAGCATTTCGAAAAGAAGTGTTTGCAACACTTGGTTCATATAGCACTACCAACATTACTGAAGATATTGAACTTTCAGTACGTATTCAAGACGCAGGCATGAAGATTGTGTATGCGTCCGATGCGGTGGTGTTCACTGAGGGGGCGGTCACCCTTAGTGGGCTTATGAAGCAGCGCCTACGCTGGAAGCGAGGTCGTTTCGAAACATTTTTTGAACACACCGGTCTTTTCTTCAGCTTTAAATCAGAGCACAATAAGATGCTTTCGTGGTTTGTGCTACCGCTCGCTATTTTTGGTGAGGTACAGCTTTCGCTTGAGGCGTGGTTCCTCTTCTTCTTGTATGTCTTCTCGTACATTTCAAACGACTACACCTCATTCATATCAGGCATCATTGTGGTGAGTTCAATGTTCGTCGTACAGCTTTTGTTCGATAATAGAAAGGGTGTTCATTTTGGTTTGATACTCCTTGCACCAATATGCTGGCTCCTCTTTTATGTCAGCACATTTGTCGAGACACAAGCACTCATTCGGGCGATCTGGGGCTATGTACGGGGACATAAGCTTGAATGGCAAAAGTGGGCTCGAACAGGAGTTTTTTCTCCATAGAAACACACGTTCTGCTTTGAGTATCTTAATGATGCCAAGTACGGTATACTTCACCTTCATGAAAAAAATACTTTACTTCAATGACGCAATCGCCCTCAAGATTGTATTGATGGTAATCATCGTGAGTGCATTGGCGCTGTTTACCTCGTTTGAAGCACATCACACAGCTCTCATGCCACAGCCTTCTATGACTTCAGGTACTTCGTCACAGGCAGAAAGCACCACCCGCACAGGTGAAGCAGAGGGAAGTGCCTTCGGTGCCATTCTTGCCGCCACCTCTGTACTCCCTCAAATAGCATCTGCTGCAGAGGAGACTGAGCTTATGGCGTGGGTCTACCCAGGCGCCCCTGCATGTGCTGCTGGCGCTGAGATGGCAGATGGCCGCCACATAACGACACTTAAAGCGGAGTATTTCACGGTACGGTATGACGGCACGCTCGAGCTTTTGACTGAAGCATCAAGTGGCTGCAACGGATATTCTGCAAAGAACGTCGCACTCCTCAAAAAGTACTCAGAAAGACAATTTGTGACTGTTTCAGCCGCATCTGCAGATGCAATTGACGCGTTTACCGCCAACGCGAGCCAAGAAGCAGTAAAAACACTCACCACCTTCGCAGTACAAAACAACCTCACTGGTGTTGAACTCGACTTTGAGGATTTTGGTGGCTGGAGTGAGGAAGTGTATGAAGCATATAAGTCATTTGTTACCGCACTTGGTAACGAGCTTCATGCGCACGGCAAGCAGCTTATGATTGACGGCCCTGCAATAGCGAATACGAGTGAGGAATCGTGGTATGTGTGGCGTTACCAGGATTTCACAAATCTGCCCGTGGATACCATGGTGATCATGGCATACGACTACCAGTTTGATCATGGTGCTGGCGTGCCTGTTGCGCCGCTTGCGTGGATGGAGAGTGTCATACGGCATGTTTCCTCTCAGTTTGGTGATATGGAACGGTTGTCTGTGGGACTCCCGTCATACGGTTATCGAGGAACAGAAGGATCTATGCGAGTGACTCTGATGACCTACGACCAAATCAAGAAGCAGGCAAACTTTAAGAAGGCGGTACGTGACGTATCTTCAGGTGAAATGACCTGGAAAAATGGCACTACACGCTTCTACTTCCAGGATAAGGAAAGCTTGAGACAGAAACGTGCTGTTGCTGAACGTCTTGGTATCTCGTCGGTGTCTGTCTGGCACCTTGGTGGAAACCTCTGGTTCTAGAGGAAAATAGGCGGTAAAGCTATTGACAAAGTTAATACAGTACGTTATAAACGTACTGTATTGCTATTCTGTGGGAGGGGGAGTATAAAAGCCATAGTTTGCATGTGTACCGGGCCGTCGACACAATTATTTAGCTAGTAATGGTTATTAACCAATACACCCACAGTATGAGTACTCAACACTCTTTGCAGGCAGTGCAGAAAGCAATCGCAACGTTTTTTGTTGCGCTCTTTTTTATTACCCCAGTTGCCACGGTTTCAGCACAAACGGTACCACCAGAGGAAGGGGCACCAACAATCACGGTTCCCGTAGAAGAGCCAGCTCCTCTCGTAGTCCCACAACCAACACTCACCATCCGCAAGGAAACGATTCCTGACGGATCGGTGGTGCCATTCACCTTTTACAATAACGAAACAAATCTCGGCACCATCTCTGATGGTGGAGTAATCGGTCCTGTTACTGTAGCTCCAGGCACACTCATTCTCGGTGAGTCTGCCCCAGAAGGGTGGAACCTCGTGAACGCTGAATGCCGCAATGAAGCAGATGCAGTAGTTGGTAGTCTTGATGGTAACTACTACGTAAACGTCGAGCTTGGTGATGATATTGCCTGCGTGTTCACGAACGAGAGCACTGTTCCAACGTACACAATTGCAGGATACAAATGGCGTGACATTGACGCTGATGGCGTCCTTGATGCTGGTGAGCCAAAGCTTTCAGGATGGACTATCAATGCCTCAAATGGCGAAGATATCGTCTCGGCAGTGACTGACCAAACAGGCGCATACACACTCGAGGTCCCTTCGGGTACCTGGACGGTGACTGAGGTCATGCAGAAGGGTTGGGCACAGACATTCCCGAATAACGAAGAAATGGGCTGTACTTTTACCTTCACTGAGGAGGTAATTCTCGAAAAGGGAGTACCCACCTGTAACTTTGGTAATCATAAGGTATCTTTCAACTCATGTGAGGAAGGGAAGAACCTTGTACAGAACGGCAGCTTCGAAAATACTGTTGTGGGAGATACTGGATGGCAGGTTTTTGACTCTGCGCTCGGAGGTCTTGAATGGATTGTAAACTGGGTCATCGCAGATGGTGCGCCAGAAGTTGCAAAGCTCGAGCTCCAGAACTTTATTGCCTACGAAGGCTATGAAGCAGCAGATGGTGAGCAGTATGCTGAACTCGATGCAGATTATGATGGCCCTGGCGGTTCAGAATACGCAGGTGAACACACCTCAGTACGTATTGCACAGGATGTAGGAACAGTACCTGGTAACACCTACTCATTCTCGTTTGCTTTCTCAGCACTCCCTGGATTCAACGCGGCTGATAATAAAGTGCGTGTATCAATAGATGGTGTCGAGCAGGCAACCCTCAGCGCAAACGGTAATGCACTTACCGATACTGATTGGGAGTACTACAGCTACGATTTCATCGCAGCAAGTAGCACTACGGTGGTAGCTCTTGAAGACATGGGTATCACTAACTCTATTGGCACCCTCGTTGATGATGTGACTGTATGTATGATACGAGAAGGTGAACAAGATACCTATCGCCTTGAAGGATTTGTATGGAACGATGCAAATGCAAGTGATGCCATCGATGAAGGCGAAGAAAATCTTGCCGGATTCACTGTTCGTGTTACAAACGGTTCAGAAACACTCTCTACCACAACCGATGCATCTGGTTTCTACTACTTTGAAGTACCAGCAGGTACATGGACCATTACTGAAGAATTGCCTGCAGAGTGGGGGCTCACTTTCCCAAATACCGGTTCTCATGTAGTGACCGTGCCTACCCCCGTCGAAATGACACTTGCAGATCGCCTCTTTGCTCTTGTGGTGCCCACAGCGCATGCTGCGGTACTCGGCACCTTTGGTCCGTTTAATTTCGGTAATATTGCAGTAAACACTGACTCATCTTCATCAAATGGAGGTGGCGGAAGCAGCTCAGGCACTCGTGTAAACCGCACTCCAGGTGAGGTTCGCGGTGCAACTGACGAGAAGCCAGTAGGTGAAGTGAAGGGCGCAGTAGCACCAGTTGGTGCACCAAACACGGGTGCCGGCGGCGCTGCACAGGGCCTTTCACTCATCACTTCTCTCGCGCTTGCAGCACTTGTTGCCCGCAGCACACGAAAGACCGCACAGTAATACACTATGAAGGCCCTCATCACTACGATAGGGGACGCATACCGCCGCCACACTTCTGTGGCGGCGTATGTCGTTCTGTCTATTGCTGCCATAGCGGCAGCAATGACTCTCTTTGTATTTGTGCCGCATAAGTTTGCGTATGCACCTGAAGAGCCCACTGCAACATCAACCATAGTTGCAACGCAGCGTGTGCTTTCTGCCTCTCTACCCACCCATCTCATCATTCCAAAACTGAACCTCGATACTGAGTTCGAAGGACCACTAGTACTTAATGCGGACGGCACCGTGGGTGTGCCAAAAGCATATACCACGGTAGGGTGGTACCGCGGTAGCCCAACGCCAGGCGAGCTTGGCCCCTCGGTTATCTTGGGACACGTGGACTCATACAAGGGCGCTGCGGTGTTCTACCATTTAGGCACCCTGGTACCAGGCGATACTTTTTCCGTGGAGCGCGAAGACGGTTCGGCGCCGACGTTTATTGTAGAACGTGTAGAGCGTTACAAGCAGAGCGAGTTTCCCACCGATCTGGTCTACGGGCCTATCGACCATGCTGGTATACGGCTTATCACCTGCTCGGGCACTTTTAACAGAGGAGCACAGCGCTACAGCCATAACCTTGTGGTATACGGGCGTTTGGTGGAAAGTGACACAAAGAGCGCATCATCAGCCGAAAGTTTCTAGACCATAGTGTAAGGGCGGTATACCCGCACACCAACATCGTGCCTATAGGCACGATGTTGGTGTGCGGGTATACTAAAACCGATGAATTGGCTTCATCGGTTTTTGGTGCCATCGGAGCACAACAGCTATCGCCCCAACTCGCTTGAAACGACAGCGGTGGGAGTTATGTTGGTGCTCATTATGATGACGTTTGCGATTGCAAACGTGCATTCTATTGTATTGGTGTCTTCAAATTGGTTTGTGTCGAGCGTCATACCGACTGCGCTCGTGAATATGACCAACGATGAGCGTGGACGTGAAGCCCTTGGTGATTTGACGCGAAACGCACTCCTCGATGCTGCAGCAGAAAAAAAGGCAAAAGATATGGCGACGTTCGGCTATTTTGAGCACGATAGCCCCACAGGGATCACACCGTGGTATTGGTTTGGTGAAGTAGGGTACGACTATGCCTATGCGGGGGAAAATCTTGCCGTGCATTTTACCGACTCTGAAGATGTGGTGAGAGCATGGATGAAGTCGCCAGGACATCGCGCCAATATCATGAATGGCAAGTACACCGAAATTGGTATTGGTACTGCTAAGGGTACATACAAGGGCGCACCCACGGTATTTGTCGTCCAGCTGTTTGGCACACCTGCATCTGCGCTGCCAGTTGCTGAGCCTCTTGCACCAGCAGAAGAGCGTGTAGTGTCGCAGATTGTCACGGTATCTTCTCCATCTGCGGTAGTGGTGACTGAGACCACACGCACCGAGGCCGTGCGTGCGCGCCCAGCACAGGAGGTGCTCGACGCACAGACGAGTATGCCTCACGTCGGGGCCGAGGTGGTTATAACGCACAGTGACAACCGCATTCCGGTAGATGCCACTACGCCATTACCTACCTTATTGTATGAAGATGCAGCTATGCCCGATGAGACATGGGTCACTGCGCAAGCGGTACCGAATGCACAGTCGAAACATCGAAAAATTGCGGAGCTCGCCACCACTTCTGGAGCAACAGCACAGGCACACCCCACCATCGATCGTCGTCCACCAACGCATACGTATGCCGCGCAAGTGGGAAATGGGCTCTATAAGCTACTCGCCTCACCACACATATTTTTGGCGACCATTTACCTTCTCCTCACGTTTGGTGTGGTGTTCATGCTCGCCTTTGCCATTGTGGTTGAGTGGCGCAAGCAGCATCCCATCCAGGTGGCGTATGGGGTAGGGCTTATGGCGGTGATGTTTTTGATGCTTTCTGCACACCTTTCACTCACCTCAGGTGCGCTCATCATATGAACACGAAGAAAAGGTCAGTGAGGCGCAAAGGTGATGCGCCGATTCTCTATGCGTCACCAGCATCTGCAGGTTTTCCTGCACCCGGAGACGATATGGTCGAGACACGATTGAGTCTCGATGCGCTGTTAATTAAGAATCCACCGGCTACTTTTTTCGTGCGCGCCTCCGGCGATTCTATGGAGGGAGTGCATATCGCGTCGGGAGATATTTTGGTGGTCGATAGATCCATAGAGCCCCGTTCTGGTATGGTGGCGGTCGCTGCAGTTATGGGGGAGCTGGTGGTAAAACGTCTCGTCAAGCGGGGCAAGGTACTCCTCCTGGCATCGGAGAATGATGCCTATGAACCTATTGTGGTCACCGAAGAAGGGGATTGTGTTATCTGGGGTGTGGTCACTGGTGTGGTAAGAACGTTGCTATGAAGCATGACACCGACCGCAATCTCGTCGGTCTCATCGACTGCAATAATTTTTTTGTATCGTGCGAACGTATTTTTAGGCCTGACCTCGAAGGGAAGCCGGTCATCGTTTTATCATCGAATGATGGTTGTGTGATTTCGCGTTCTCGTGAAGTGAAGGAGTTGGGTATTCCCATGGGAATACCATTTTTTGAAATCAAACATATCGTTAAGGAAAAAGGTATTCATCTCTTCTCATCGAACTTTACCCTGTATCGCGATATCTCGAGTCGTGTCATGGAGACCGTACTCACGGTAGTCGACGAGCTTGAGGTATATTCGATTGACGAGGCATTTTTTACGGTGCGCTCTGAAAAAAGCATGGAAGTTGCGCATGCGGTACGTCGTGCCGTACTTCGCCATGTGGGTGTGCCGGTATCGGTGGGCATTGCCACCACCAAAACACTCGCCAAGATGGCGGGAGCGCGCGCAAAGAAAGGTGATGGTATTGCCGTGCTCACACAGCACGACACAATGCTTGCATCCGCGCAGGTGGGTGAAGTGTGGGGTGTGGGGAGAAAGACCTCAGAACATTTAGTTGCCCGAGGTATCGCGACGGTTGGCGATATACTCCGCCATGGACCCACCGTCATGCGTGAGGAGCTTGGGATTGTGGGTGAGCATTTGTACTACGAACTCACGGGTACGCCGGTATTGTCTCGCGAACAGAGGAAGCACCGCAGCCTCATGAGTTCTCGCTCTTTTGGCGCGAAAGTGAGGAGCTTCAGTGAGCTTGCCGATGCGGTCACGCACCATCTCACCCAGATAGGAAAAAAACTGCGAGAACAACATATGAAGGCTCCCGGCGTTTCACTATATCTTCGTTATGTTGACCACGACGGCGCCAAACGTTCAGTGTCCTATGTCACGATGTTCAATGAGCCACTTTCGGACACGCGCATCATGGCGACACAGGTGATGGCAACCCTCCGCAGGGTATTTGATACGCGCGCTGCATATGTGAAAGCGGGGGTACTCGCACATGAATTGAGTGATGCAAACGCACCCCAGGGAAGTTTGTTTACGTCGTTCGCTTATGGTGCAAATGATGCGCTCATGGGCGTCGTCGATGCTCTCAATCAACGTTTTGGTGGCGACGCCGTGACCATTGGCACGAGCACGACAAAGCATGCATGGAGATCAAAGACACAGTACTTGTCACCTGCATATACGACTTCATGGACAGATATACCACATGCATCTACGCGTGACGTATAGGGTTGTCCCATACCACCGCACAGGCAAGCCCGTATATGCGCAGTACGAACGACACGTGTAACTTAAGGACGCGATGTGTAGTTATCAACACCACATATACGTCAGTCCTTTAGCAAGTCTGTACAATAGTAAGTGGGTCGACTTGAGGAAGTACTAGTCGTGAATCTGAGATAAAATCGACTGCATCGTTTTGATGCACATCGAAGTGAAACGACTTCTCCACACACTTCCTTTTGATCGAGAACGTGCACCCGCACGTGCAGTTATTTAAAATTATAAATATAGAAGTACATGTACATTCTTCACAAGGAAGCGGTTCGTCCGCTTCGAGCGATCGCGACGCTCGTTGTGATAGCGCTGGTACTCTGGTCACTTGGCATCATGCCATTTGGCAGGAATGCAGAAGCTGCAAACCTCACGAGTATCAGTGACACACTTTCCGATTCAGATCTTGGTGTAGCGTCAAACCACACGTTTGCGTTTACCATGCCGAACGGAGCAGTTACTGGTCAGACGATCGTACTCAACTTCCCCGCACAGTTCACCGTGGCAGGCACGGGTGCAACTGGTCTCGACTTCAATGACGTTGACGTCGTAGTCGGAGGGAACAATATTACGCTCGCCGCATCGCCTTCCGGCACAACGTGGGGCGTTTCGACCACCACTTCAACGATTGTACTCACTACGAGTTCATCGTCTGGAGCAACTGTCGCATCGAGCACAGCCGTGATTGTACGTATTGGTACCAATGCAACTGTTGGTACAGCAGGTGATACACGTATCACGAATCCTGCGACGGCAGCTTCGTATGAGCTTACCGTGAATGGTTCGATTCCTGACAGTGGTCAGACACGTGTCGCAATTATCGACGATGTCGTGGTTACGGCAAACGTTGATACTTCATTCACCTTTGTTATCTCAGGAGTTGCAAGTGGTGCAACAGTAAATGGTAGCGCAACAACAACTGCAACTACCACAACTGCGACATCAGTACCGTTCGAGACACTTTCAGCAGGAACATCAAAAACTCTTGCGCAGAATCTCGCGGTTACTACCAACGCAATCCAGGGATTCGTCGTGACGGTTGAACAGAGTCAAAACCTGCTTTCATCAACCGGTGCAGATATTGATGGGTTTAGTAACGGTGCGTACACCAATACGCCAACGGCGTGGACAGCACCTTCCAATAACCTTTCACTTGAAAACACATGGGGTCACTGGGGTATTACCTCAGAGGACAACTTGAATGCGGATGAGTTCGGCACTGACCTTTGGGTTGCTGCATCAACCACTCCGCGCCAAGTATTCAGTCACAACGGACCTTCAGACGGTACCACAGCAAACATTGGGTCGACGCGTATCGGCTACCAAGCTCAGATCACGTCACTTCAAGAAGCTGCTGACGACTACAATACGACACTTACGTACATCGCTACACCGACGTTCTAAGTCATCGTTACAGAACACCCGCGTATGCGGGTGTTTTTGTGTATTAGTGAGCTGTAGCATGAATGATACGTGCTACGATATATACATTAGCTTTTCTTGTATTATGTCCATTACCATTTACGTAGCGCGAGTTTTTTGTACGTTGGTGCTTTTATTGCTCGCCATACTTCCTGCAGCGTCGGTATCTGCGCAAGGGGTAGGAGTGCAGCTTCTTCCTGCCATCATTGAGCAGTCTGTAGATGCGGGTGTGGTAATTGATACTGAGATTTCCGTCCGTAACGTGAGTGCTGCAGAACAGACTTTCTATCTCATTTCTCGCGATATTGTAGCAGTGCGCGATGATGCCACGCCGGTGTTTGCAGAGGAGGGTATGGAACCGACAGGCTACGAACTGTCATCTTGGATTACGCTTTCAGACGAGCCAGTGACACTTTCCCCCGGTGCGACAAAAGTAGTCCCGGTGAAAATTTCGGTCCCTGCGACTGCGTCACCAGGGAGTCATTTTGGTGGTGTGTTTGTGTCAGTTGAACCGCCTCGGCTTCGCCAGACAGGCGCTGCAGTGGGTTATGAAGTAGGGTCGATTCTCTCACTTCGTATTAATGGTGATGTTGTTGAAAATGCTCGTGTGCGCTCGTTTGCCACTGACAAGCTTATCTACAGTAAACCTGAGGTGATGTTTACGACGCGTGTCGAGAATCCCGGCAATGTACTCATCAGACCGCGCGGACCTCTTGAAATTTTTAATATGTTCGGTAAACGTGTCGGTATTCAGAACGTGAACGATACCAAGGGCGGTGTATTTCCCGGCACTACTCGCGCTTATGAATCTCTCTGGAAGAGCGAGGAGCTCGCTATCGGCAGATATCAGGGTATTGTGTCATTAATATATGGTGAAGATGGCCACGAAACGACTGTCTCGGCAACCGTTTCTTTCTGGGTACTTCCGCTCAATATCATACTTCCTGTGCTCGGTATTCTCGTATTCATTGCACTCGCGGTGTATTTCGGTGTACGACTCCATATCAAGCGGACACTTGAACAATATGAGCGTCGTGGTTCTCGCACCGTGTATCGTCGCCGTGATTCAGGTGTGACGCGTCTTACCGTTGTGGCACTTTCATTGCTTGGTGTGGTGGTGTTATTCCTTATTGGCCTCTTAGTACTCTTCGCGTAATTCATCAGTATGTATTCGCTTCGCAAGAGCTTGTACCACAGAATCCTCCGTACCTCTCTCGTGATTGTGGCGCTCTTACTCGCGTTCACAAGTGGTGTGCTGATATCTGACACTCAGCAGTTTGCGGCGTCTGGTGAGCGCTATCTCGCCAATGCCGTAGGTATGTATGCAGCTGTTTCGTCAAATGAGATTAATACATTAAACGCTGCACTCACGAATCGGGCGCACGAGCTCGATGCACGAGAGCGTGAGATTGACGCCCGAGCACAGGGTGCAGCATTCATCACCGACCCACGGACGGTCTACGCACTCTCGCTCATCCTACTGGTGCAACTGGTGTTGATAGTGACGAACTATGCACTCGACTTTCGGCGTGCCCGGGTGCAAAAAGTATCTGCGTAACTTGCACCCACTTCGTACGTGAGGAGCACCTGTGAGTAGTAGCGCATATTGTGCACAAAGTTTCGTATACTAAGCATATGGAGAAACTCCGTAGTCTCATACGGTGGGTAGCCGTGACTCTGGGTGTGATACTACTCACGAGCTTTACAGTAGACGCTACGTTGTCACCGTCTGGTTTTTCGCAATCTGCATTGGGTATACTGGCGTCCAAAGCAACACCGGAAGCGACCTGTCCTCTCGGTATGGTGGAGATAGTACTTGAGACGAGACATCTCTGCGTCGATGCTTTTGAGGCACGCCCTGACGTGCGGTGCCCTGTACGCTCCACACAAAGTGTTCTGGATACGCGAGAGAATCTTGACGCTGCGGGGTGCAGCCCAGCTTCCTATGCAGATGCCTTGCCATGGACGTTCGTGACCTACCATCAGGCAAAAGAATTGTGCGCGAAAGCAGGGAAGCGCTTGCCAAGCAACGCTGAATGGTATGCATTTGCACTCGGCACACCAGACACTGAAGCAGTGTGCAATACTGCGTCGCCGGGACTAACCACCGCTGGTGCCGCAGGTGCCTGTGTAACTCCGCGTGGTGTGCATGATGCCATTGGTAATGCATGGGAATGGGTTGATGACACCGTACAAGATGGCATTTGGCGTGATCGTGTACTGCCACCAAGTGGCTATGTGGTAAACGCCGATAGAAATGGTGTGGCGAGTGTTACACATCAAGATATACCCAACCACGACCTTCATGACGACTACTTTTGGTCGGATACCGTCGGAGAGTACGGCATGCTGCGTGGTGGCTTTTATGGAAGTGGTAGTGATGCGGGACTCTATAGCATACAGGCAAAGACCAATCTCTCGCTCTCATCCGCAGCAATCGGGTTTCGGTGTGTGACTGATCTCAAAATATGAAGCGAAACATTCTGATTACTATAGTAGTGGTGGTGGTATCGGTGGTGATGACGTCTCTGGCGATTGATGCTGCCGACACGCTTACCGGAAAAGGTGGAACGCTATTGTCTTCTGTCGTGGGGTCTCGTGCGGCTGAGTGTCCTCGAGGCATGGTCCCGGTTGCAGGAGTAACTTTTTCTTGTGCTGACGCGTATGAGGTGAGTGCTGCACCATCATGTCCTCATGTCACTATTGGCAGCGCCTTGGATACACAGGCAAATATTGATACCACAGAATGTCAAAGTCAATCAGCTGCAGAATCTCTTCCTTGGGTGTATGTGACGCGTGAACAAGCGCGCACACTATGTGCGCGAAGAGGTGCGCGTCTACCTACCAGTGCTGAGTGGTACCAGCTCGCCCTCGGTGCACGAGATAGCAAGGGTGTGTGCAACACTACAGGTGGTAGTGTTGCGACGGCGGGCGCATTTCCTTCATGCGTCACGGAGAGTAAGCTCTATGACCTTATCGGCAATGTATGGGAATGGACTATTGATGATGTTATCGACGGTGTGTGGAATGGACGCTCGCTTCCTCCCACGGGGTATGTCACGCAAGTCGATCAGTCGGGCGTAGCGGTGGTGACAGGTGCGGTGACTGAGGCAAGTTTTTATAATGATTATTTTTGGTCAAGTACACACGGTGCGTTCGGCATGATGCGCGGCGGGTTCTATGGAAGTCAAGACGATGCCGGTGTGTATGCGTTGCATGCTGAAACGCTCCCCACAACTGCAGGAGCGGCAATTGGCTTTCGGTGTGTACAATAGTGGTATGGGCTTCGGTCCGCTTACGCGTTTGGCGTTGCCAAGACGAATAGTGGTGGGTGTTGTACTCCTACTCTCTGTTTTCCTCGTGTTCGTCACAGCTATCTTTGTAGGTCAAGCACGGAATATGTCGACCATACGCGATACCATTTCAACATCGCGACCCGGAGTATACGCTAACCACACGGTTGAGTTTCGTATTGATACTGACATACCGGCAGGCGGCTACATTACCATTCGTCCTGATGATGGCGCGTTCACGATCCCCACATCAACCTTCAGTCATAGCAATGCTGAGCTCTATGTCAAAGCACCACTGGCCTCGTCGTATGTATTGAGACCTGCAACTACCACTCCTGGTGCTACCGATGATGGTGTTACCATTGTAAGCGGCACGTCTGGCTCGGTCACTTTTACCCTCAACAATACAACAGGTATTACCTCAGGCTCGAGCGTTCGTGTGCTGCTTGGCGATCATACTTCGCAAGCATCGACGACGCTCGACACCGGTTTTTTAAACCCTTCTGCACCGGCAACCTATTCTTTATATATTGACGCAGGCGGTACCGAGACCGCAAATGCGCGAGCAATGGTCGCCATTATTGATCAAGTGGGTATTGGACCTCTCGACACCACAGAGTTTGTACCGCCGTACCGCTTCAATGGCGCCCCGACGGGAGAGCTATCACACACAGCCACAGCACTCGAACTTTCTCTTGAAACAGACGAGTTGGCAAACTGCCGCTACAGTACGGCGTCTGGCACACCATTTTACTCAATGTCGTATGAGTTTTCTGGTACTGGTTCGCTCGTACACACACAGGAAATCGCAGGATTTACGCCTGGCTCGAGTTACAGTTACTTTGTGCGCTGCATTGATGATGAAGGAAACCTCAACACCGATGATTATGTGATTACGTTTAATCTCCAGACGGTGCCGGTCGGTAACCCCGGCACAGGGTCTACAACAGGTGACGGTGGCTCGGGGACAGGTACGGGTAGTGGTTCGAGTGGTAGCGGCAGCGGCTCTTCGTCAGGTGGCGGTTCAGGTGGCGGTAGCGGTGGTAGTGGTGGTGGCAGTGGCTCAAATACGGGAGATGACGACAATACTGACGGCGGTGGAGGATTTGAGTCTGGTGTTAACCCGTATCCATCCGGAGATGCACAGGTTGTTATTACGGGCTATGCTTTTCCTGGCAGTACGATGACCATTCTCGTTGACGGCACCATTACCAAAACGGTGCGTGCTAACACCAGCGGTGTTTTCACCGCAACTATCGAAGCCATTGCACGTGGTACGTACACGTTCGGTGTATATGCAACCGACGTGGGAGGAGTAAAGTCGTCCACATTTTCCACGTCGTTCAGCGTGATTGGCGCGCGCAGTTCGTCACTTTCAAATGTGCACATAATGCCGACCATTAAAGTGAATCCAAACCCGGTAGAGCCAGGTCAAAATGTGAATTTTTCTGGCTACGCGATTCCGAATAGCACTGTGGAAGTGGAAAATCAGCGCCAGAAAGGGGGTTCTGAGCGTAAGGTGCTCACTGCAACTTCAGATGCAAGTGGTAAGTGGAGTATCGATGTGCCTACTAATGGGTTTGCGCGCGACACGTGGAAAGTACGCGCGAAATCAACCAACACGACAACACGTGTTTCGACACAATACTCCGGATTTACTTTCTATGGCGTGGGGCAAGGTGCCACAAAGACACTCAACTCAGATTTGAACCGTGACGGGAAAGTAAATCTCGTCGACTTCTCGATATTGCTCTTCCATTGGAATACCGATGGCGGTAGGTCCGACCCACCTGCAGACATCAATCAAGATGGTCGTGTGACGCTTACCGACTTTTCCATCATGATTTTCAACTGGACCGGCTAGAGCGTGTACTGAAAACCGTAACCCCTGCGTTGCTTTGCCGAGGTGATGTGTATCATAGTATTCCTATGATACACATCCCTCGACTTTGCGCCTTGAATTTCGAATTTCACGTACACGCTCAAAATTGGCGGTGTATGTGTGGTCCCCATGCAGGATATCTTTCTTGCGTAGTTGTGGGTAACGCACAGGAATAAAAAGTGCTTCATGCACTATAATTAGTGAGAAGATATTCCATGTCATTTTTACAACGACTTAAAGGCAGGGGGGTGCGTTCTGGCGATAAACTACAATCGTCTGAAGAAGAGACTGCGCTCGATAAAATCGCGCAACTCGATGTCGATGTGTATCAGTCTGACGACACCATCGTCGTCTATGCACAAGCTGCTGGCGCAGATCTGTCTGATATCCATGTTTCCATTGAAGGTGATGCAGACATTGTGCTTATTGAAGGGAAGCGTGCACGCCCCGAACGCACGGTCTTTCCCAAAGGTGCTCCCGAGGGTGCATTCTTTACTGAAGAGTGCATCTGGGGTGACTTCTATCGTCGCATTATTCTACCCGAGAGTGTTGCCATTGAGGCTGCTGAAGCTAAGGTAAAAAATGGTGTACTGATGCTGACCCTCCCGCTTCTCCGTCCTGAAGAGAAAGAGAAGGTGCGCCTCAAGGTACGTAATGCAGACACTAAAGCTAAGAAAGGATAATTTAGTATGGGTACACACAGCACAACGCGACGTATGAGCACACTCATGTGGGCAATGGGTGTGCTGTGTGCGTGTTTATTTTTTGTACCCACGGTATCGTTTGCCGCGGAGACACTCATTTCTCCAGCCTCAGGAACGTACACAAAGGGCCAAACCTTTACCGCAACCGCTCGCGTCAACCCGCAGGGGAAAAGTGTGAATGCTATTGAGGCAGTACTGACGTTCGACACATCAAAGCTTTCCGTGGTGTCGGTTTCTAAAACTGGATCAATATTTTCATTGTGGACAAAAGAACCTACATTTTCAAATACACAAGGAACTATCGAGTTCGGAGGAGGAAGTCCGACACCCTTTTCTGCCCAATCAACGCTT
>JBJOQE010000066.1:0-16044 GCA_046050105.1 Candidatus Parcubacteria bacterium | reverse complement strand
ATCACAAACTCTCCTTTCGTATCCATCTACAGCATGCCACATGTCTACAAAAACACCATAACGCGATGCTCAAAAACACACTTGCATTAAATGTCAATGTGTGGTACTATCTACATACCTTCGCTAGGTATCGTAAATTTATACACAAACTACACTATGCTCTCGAAACGACAGAAAACGAACGCCATCAAAGAAGTGAAGCGCCACGATACCGACAGTGGCTCTCCTGAAGTGCAGGTTGCATTGCTCTCAAAGCAGATTGATGAGCTTTCAACCCATCTCCGGAAGAACAAAAAGGATTTCCACTCTCGTCGTGGCCTCCTCCAGATGGTTGCCGACCGCCGCAAACACTTGAAGTACCTCGAGAAGAACGACACCAAAGCCTACGCTACGGTGCTGAAGAAGCTCGGACTCAAGAAATAACATCGCGAACACGGCCCGTCTCTGAGAGACGGGCCGTGTTACACTATTGCTACCGAGTGCGGTTTCAAAAGTAAGCCCTGCCGACATTTTAATACGTTGTAAACTCTTTTTATGGCCATCATCAAACACATCGACCAACGCGTTGCAGTATTTATCGATACACAAAACCTCTACCACAGTGCAAAAAACATTCACAAATCCAAGGTAAACTTTGGTGAAGTACTCAACCAAGCAGTGGGTCCACGCAAGCTCGTGCGCGCTGTCGCATACGTCGTCACCACCGAAAGTGGAGAAGAGCAAGCTTTTTTTGATGCCCTCGCCAAAGTGGGCATCGAGACAAAGACCAAGGAACTCCAGATATTCTTTGGTGGTGCTAAAAAAGCCGATTGGGACGTGGGTCTTGCTATTGATGCCATCAAAATGGCATCAAAACTAGATGCGGTGATACTCGCCACTGGCGATGGCGACTTCGTCCCGCTTGTAGAATATATCAAGGCACAAGGATGCCAGGTAGAAATTATCGCTTTTGGCCGCTCTGCCTCTGCCCGCCTAAAAGAAGCTGCTGATGAATTTGTGGATATGGATAATGATCCTGGCACTTTTCTTATTGGCCGCCGACAGGGAAGTGACACTCGGGGTGGTGGCAACAATATACTCGTATCTGGTGCAGACCAGGAGTAACTCTTGCAATAATATAGAAATACTGCATAGTTATCTGCAGTTTTGTTATTTTGTTTGGGGAAGAACATGAGCACAATTCAATGGGTATACGATACCCTGCCTACATGGGCCTTCGCGCTCCTCATTTTTATGGTGGTGTGTGCGGCTCTGGTGGGCATGGTCAATGGCGCTAGCGAACACCATACCCGGGCACAAAGTTCGTATGTGGTGCCACACACACCCACACACGAGCAACCCTCGGTAGTCTCGCCACACTCAAATGTGGTGGACCTTGCTACACGACGTGAAGTGCACCAAGTCACCAAGCGCGCGAAGGCACTGCACGCAGACTCCATACTGCCGCATGGAGGAAACTTCGATGGAGCAGCGTGAACTACCGAAGGTCGTTCACGGCCTCGACGCTGCACGTAAAGGGAAGCGTGCCGCCGCAGAAGGGCTGCAGCTTGTCACTGAAGCGAAGCGCGCATTGATGCACGCGTGGAAGCCCATCATGAGCACCGCACGTGCAAACGACAACCGCAAGGAGGGTCGTCTCCGGAATGTGACCTAGTGCATCGCCGACATGGTATATACCAGGTCGGCGTTTTTTGTGCATGCCTCATTCGTCTGTTATTCTCAAGCTATTACTGTTTGAGGTGTGTGGGTAGGTAGGTTTGAAGCGTAGCTTCTAGGCTATGTTGTTTCAAATCTGAAACTCGCGCATCTCGTAATTTTGAAACGTATGCAACACAAGTCGTACTCACTGCTCTGGGGTGGTAAAACGCTCACCGCAGAATTCACTGACCTCGCAGAAAACGCACACGGCTCGGTACTCCTCCGCTATGGCGAAACCGCGGTATTCGCAACTGCCGTGATGGGTAAAGAAAAAGATGGTGTGGATTACTTCCCCCTCTCGGTAGAATTTGAAGAACGCTTTTATGCTGCAGGACAAATCCTCGGAAGTCGCTTTATGCGGCGCGAAGGCCGTCCATCGGAACAAGCCATACTCTCTGCACGCATCGTCGACCGTACGATTCGTCCACTATTTCCCTCATATATTCGCAACGAGGTGCAGGTCATTATCACCGTCCTCGCCATAGGTGAAGACGACCCCGACACTATTGCCGTGATTGCCGCCTCACTTGCTCTTGCAACCTCATCTATCCCCTGGGGAGGCCCTATTGGCGCGGCGCGCATTGGTATCACGACAGATGGCGCGCACGTACATAATCCGCCCTACACCAATCGGGCAGCGCTTGCGGGAGAAATACTGGCCTGTGGGCGCGAGGGTACCATCAATATGGTTGAGGTGGGAGCTTCTGAACTGAGTGAAGCGCATATTGAACGAGGACTCGCCGACGCAGCAACGCTCCACAGCGAAGTCGTCTCGTGGCAAGAAACTATCGTGCGTGACATTGGCACCGCCAAAACAGCACTCGTCACGCCCACCATCGACCCGGTTGTATCGTCACTCTTCACCGAAGCAGTCGCGCCCTTGCTTGAACAAGCAGTTTTTGGACATGGTGCATCAAAAGTGGGGATTTATGCCCTCAAGGATGAGTGGAAGAAGATTGCCAAGGAGCGGGCACCGGAGGCAAAAAAGGGCGATATCGAACGTATCTTCGAGGAGGGCATTGAAACGACCATGGACCACGGTATTCTCGAACGTAATGTGCGCCCCGATGGCCGCGGCATGGAGGAACTCCGCCCGCTGTATGCGCAGGCGGGTAAAGTTTCTCCGGTACTCCACGGCTCAGGCATCTTTTACCGTGGGGGTACGCATATGTTTACCGCGCTCACACTGGGAAGCCCCGACGACTCACAGCTCATCGACACTATGGAAGAGCAAGAGGGGAAGAAACGCTTTATGCACCACTACAACTTTGCACCCTTCTCGGTGGGAGAAACAGGACGCGTGGGTGGGTTTAATCGCCGCATGATTGGGCATGGCGCCCTTGCTGAGAAAGCACTGGAGCCGGTGATACCATCTAAAGAAATGTTCCCTTACACTATCCGCTTGGTGTCAGAAACTATGTCGTCGAATGGGTCATCCTCGATGGGTTCCGTGTGTGCTTCCATTCTTGCACTTATGGACGGAGGCGTACCTATTACCAAACCAGTGGCGGGTATTGCCTCTGGCATCATCTACGAGTCGCCCGAACGCTACAAACTTCTCACCGATATTCAAGGTCCAGAAGACCAATATGGCGACATGGACTTTAAGGTTGCCGGCACGAGAGATGGTATTACCGCTATTCAAATGGACGTCAAAACACTTGGTGTGCCTGTTCACATCTTGCGCGAAGCACTCGAGCGCGCCAAGGATGCACGCCTCGCCATCCTCGACGTAATGCAGAAAGAAATTGCCGCACCACGCGCTGATATTTCACCTCGCGCGCCGAAAATCATCACCCTCACGATCGACCCAAAAAAGATTGGTATGGTCATTGGTTCGGGTGGCAAAACAATCAACAAGCTCAAAGAAGACACGGGTGTTGATGAAATAACTATTGAAGACGACGGTACCATCTTCATCATGGGCACACTCGAAGCTGCAACCACTGCCGCTGCACGCATCGAGGCAATGACCCATGAGTTCAAAGTCGGTGAAGTGATTACAGGCACAGTGACACGTCTTGCGGTCTTTGGTGCATTTGTGTCTCTCAATGCCTACACTGATGGCCTACTTCATATCTCTGAGATCGCGCCATTCAGACTCGACACCGTTGAGGGCGTGCTTGCCGTTGGCGATGAAGTGACGGTTGTCGTGAAGGCGACCGAAGAAGATAAAGTTTCACTCTCGATAAAAATGCATGACCCGGAGTGGGCATCGCGGAAAGGAGTCGTCGCGTCAACCACTGCACCCCGACCGTCACATAACGGTCACCGTCCCCCATCGCATCGATAACCAACGCCCCGCAAGACAAGAAGGAATCCACGCGCGCTCGTCTGTAAGGTGCCCGCGCTGTGCGATACTAGATAGGTAATGGGACCGCAACAAAGCACATCATCAACACTGCGAAAAGTGCGTACATTTGCTGACGACATGCGCCGCGCACAAGCGGACACGTCATCAGACACCAGCACACTCACTACGGCGACGTCAGTGGTGGCACCGACAGTTCTCGCACACTCAACGCCAACACTCGCGATATCAACAGATGCCCTACCGAGAACACCGAGGAAAACGGGAGGCGGATTTTTCGGTGTTGCGACCGATGCCCTCATGGACATCAATACTCTCGAAGATGGGCACGCTGAAGCTACCATCGTGTCAGAGCGCAAGGCGCAAAAATGGTCGTTCGGTGATGCACTCTCACACTCTCTGCAGCGCTGGTGGCAAGAAACCGTGAGTGAGATTAAGTCTGAGATCGCGTCAAGTACTCCAAAGCATCTGCCCGCGCGCGCACTTCCTAACCTGAATCCACGCATCGTCCGCGCAACGCCAGTGCAACCACCGATACCTACACCTGCGGCAATGCCAGAAAGCATTCCTCAGCTCACTACCACGACACCACGCTGGACACATACCGTTACAGAAACGGAAAGTGCTTTGTCAAAGCTTGCGCGCCCCACCATACGTCCCGAAACACCCGCACCAGAAATACCACCTCCAGTGGCGCCACCCCTGCCTACGCCAAGTATACCTATGCAGCAATACTCATCGGCGCCTCTTCCGACAAAACGCCCTGTACCGGAGATACCACCTCCAGTGGCGCCACCCCTGCCTACGCCAAGTATACCTATGCGGCAATACTCATCGGCGCCTCTTCCGACAAAACGCCCTGCACCAGAGCCGCTCGTGGTGGATACTCCTCCTGCCGCCGCTATTGATCTCACCTTGGCCGCGCGCGAAGCTGCAATCAAAGAAGAGAGTGCGCGGTTTACTGCACGTGCCAGAGAAGCAGCGCTTCGACGAAAAGCATATGAAGCTGCGCAAGAACCACCCACTAGCAATGCGTCTACATACTTTGTCTACGCGACTTTGGGAGTAATCGCACTCTCACTCATGATCATCATTGGCTCTGCAGGCTATGTACTACTCTATCGTCAAGACACCGTCATCGAAGCACCTAAGCCAGGACTTTCGATGCTCTTTGCCGTGAGTGACTCTGTCGCAGTACCTCTCTTAAGTGAGCGAACGAGTTTTATGCTCGAGCTGGCCAAGCGTGTCAGTGAGACGCGTGGCGAGCTCGGTTCATTTGTGCGCTATTACTTCTTCTATCAGAGTGATGCTACTGAAACTGAACTGCCCACTCAAGCACTGCTGGACGCGCTTGACCTGCGGGCACCCGGGAGCATGCTTCGTACTGTGCTCGGCACATCGATGTTCGGTGTCTATATCGAGGCACGGAATGCACCATTCTTGGTGCTTAAGGTGCGCAACTTTGAAGATGCGCTTGGTGGCATGCTCCTGTTTGAAAAAAATATGAATAGTGATTTAGCACCTGTCTTTGGCGAGAACCTTGAGCGCATAGGTACCCCAGGCGTCTTCCGTGATGAAATCATTGGTAGCATTGACGCACGCTCTCTGTACGATTCCAATGGCAATATGGTCATGACATATGCATTTATTGACCGAGAGACCATTGTTATCACCACCTCCTATACGGCTCTTGGTGCGCTCGCCCAGGTACTGAAATAGCAGTATACTTTCACCATATGACACACGATCATCATAAAAAGGCACTTGCTGAAACCCTGGCGATGGTAACGGGAGAACTTGAGGCATTGGGTATCCACAACCCTGAAGTGGCCGCAGATTGGGTGGCAACGCCACTACCTGGCTCCGATGAGCCTGACATGAATACCCTTGCTGACAACGCAGAATCTTGGGAAGAACGCGCCGCAACTCTCGCATTGCTTGAAACCACCTGGAACGATACACGTCGTGCGCTGGCAAAAATCGATGCAGGTACCTATGGTGCGTGTGAAGTGTGCGGTACCACCATCGAAGAAGACCGCCTCCTGGCGTCACCAAGTGCGCGCACGTGTACACTCCACCGTGATGAAGAAGCCACTCTCTCGATGTAAATATCTATTATGTCGGCAATTGCCCGCATCTTCTCTGCGCAACCAGACATCCTTGGGGCAACACTCGTTGCAGTAGAGACCGATGTCTCGCGAGGACTACACTCGTTTTCCATTGTCGGATTACCGGGCAAGGCGATAGAAGAAGCCCGTGATCGCATTGCTGCAGCAGTACGTCACTCCGGTTTTGCATCTCCGAAATCAAAAAATCACAAAATTGTCATATCGCTTGCTCCCGCGGACCTGAAGAAGGAAGGTCCGCTTTTTGATGTACCCATGGCACTTGGTTATCTCCTTGCCGCTGAAGAAATAACTGCAGACACCACCAACAAACTCTTTGTGGGTGAGCTTGGGCTTGACGGTACGGTACGGCCAATCCGCGGAGTGCTCACCATTGCAAAGTGTGCTGTGCGTGCCGGCATTACCGACGTGTTCGTACCTCTGGAAAATATTGCGGAAGCTGCGTTAGTAGAAGGCTTGCGGGTATTTGGCATCCCATCACTACATGCACTGGTACGTCATCTGGACCACACACGAGAAGATCACGTGCTCATTCCTAGAGCGTCCATTACCGAAGCAGTGACTCCAGTTCGAGACACCGCCATACTCTTTGAAGATATTCGGGGCCAGGAGAGCGCAAAACGTGGACTCATTATTGCTGCGGCAGGGAGACACAACTCACTCATGATAGGCCCCCCGGGAACAGGTAAAACCATGCTCGCACGCGCCTTTGAAGGTATCCTACCGCCACTCACGCGCGACGAAGCACTTGAGGTCACCGCTATACACTCAGTGGCGGGTCTTTTGGGCCAGCAACTTGTTGCGCATGCACCATTTCGTGCACCACACCACACTGCGTCGCACACCTCGCTCGTTGGCGGCGGCACCCATCCGCGTCCAGGCGAGGTGACTTTAGCTCACCGAGGCGTGTTATTTCTAGACGAATTTCCCGAGTTTGAGCGCCGCTCTATTGACGCCCTTCGTCAGCCACTCGAAGACCGCGTAGTGCGGGTGTCGCGTGTCGCTGGCACCGCTACCTTTCCTGCAGATTTTATACTTCTTGCAGCGATGAATCCTCACCGAGGAGGCTTTGAATCGGGAGATGTGATAGATCAAGTAACTGATGAATATCGTAAAAAAATTTCTGGACCAATTCTCGACCGCATCGACCTCTCGCTCAGTGTGAACCACATCGACCCAGAGATACTTTCCAAACAGCGAACACGCATGGGAGAAAGCGCGTCAGCGCAAGCACTCGTCTCCAAAGCGCGTACCCGTCAACACGAACGTTTAGCGGGGCGAGCGGCCCGATCCAACGCAGAGATGACTGCTCGTGATATCGAAGAGACCATCACCCTCACATCCGAGGTAAGGGAACTACTCACCACATCCGCAACCAAGCTGTCTTTATCTCCCCGGAGCATCCACCGCACGCTGAAGGTTGCTCGCACCATTGCTGACCTGGACGATGCACAGACAATCAAAATGGAACACCTTCTTGAGGCACTGCAATATAGAGTGCGGTTATAACACGGACATTACAAAAAAAAAGCAGGGTAGGCCCCTGCTTTTTTTAAAATGGATTCTTTGCGCCACGAACCTCAAAGTGGAGGTGATTTCCGGTAGACTTACCAGTATTGCCTACGGCCCCAATGAGTTGACCTTGCGCCACAGTCGCTCCTGCCCCTACAGAGTTCGAACTCAGGTGTGCATAGAGAGTTTGAGTGCCATTGCTATGCTTGACGACAATATACTGCCCATAGCCACCATTCCATCCTGAGGCCTTGGAGATAATGATCTGACCTCCGGCAGCTGCGCGCACTGCGGTACCAGCTGGTGCACCGAGGTCAACGCCGTTATAGCCATGGATGCCCTGGGTACGTACGGCACCGGGGACAGGGTGGGTGAAGTAACCACGACCAGCAGATACCGTCGCACCGCCTTTCGCGCCCGCTTTGACTACCGCCTTCTTGACCTCTTTAGGCGGCTCAATCTCCCCACCTGGAATCACCACCGTATCGCCCACCTTTATATCAGTAGCACCCTCAAGTTGGTTATAGGCCAAAATATCTTCAGCATTCCCCTTATACTTCTCAGCAATCGACTTCATGGTGTCTCCCTCCTTCACCACATGACGCACACCAGTAATAGGCAGAATGATGAGCTCATCTCCTTCTTTAATAGCAGTTGCTTTAGTAATGCTGTTGGCCCAGAGAATGGTGTTGACTGTTACACCAAACATTTCTGCGACTTCCGAGAGTGAATCACCCTCACGAACAATATAGACACTGATTTCTCCATTGGTTTCTTTAGCCTTCACCGCCTCGATACCACCAAGAGGGCCGAAATCTGCTACGAGTGCTCCGTCCTCAATCATGACATCACCGCCACCTTTAGCGGGATTAGGATCATGGTTAGTGGCGGCCCGCAAAAGCTCAATATCGTCAATACTCACCTCATGTGCTGATTCTGCGGTCTCTGGCGGGCTGACCAAAAGGCCGGCGATAGCAGTAAAAAACCCTGCATGCGCAAAAAGAGGGATGATAAAAAGAAGCAGAACCGGGGCAATTTCTGCCAGGACAAGCTTTTTTGCACTATATGTCGCTCGTACCACATGAAGGTGTGCCCGAGTATCGGGTACGAGGTCGTTATTTAAGGGTTCTATAAGCAATTTTTTATGGACGCGCCGCTATGCAGTGAGCGAAAGGAGGAACAGAAATGGCTCAACAGAGCCATGGAATGCTGTTTCTGTGTCTATGCCTACCGCACAGACGACAGAACACCTTCCTACTATACCGAAGGAGGTTTGAGCGTCAATATGACAAACTTTCGTTATCCACATGCAATACACAGTGCCCTTATGAGCTATATTATAAGCCACATAATGCAGTATTGACTTACAGCATTATTGTCCTCCAGTTTTCAACAAGCCTTTTTGGTGCCCGTGGTATAGTTTCGTTTGTGTCTATATCATCTGGTCTCAATGACCGCCAACAAGAGGCCGTGGCAGCGCTCGAAGGGCCCGTGCTCGTACTTGCAGGTGCTGGTTCTGGTAAAACGCGCGTCATCACCCACCGCATACTGCGCCTCGTAGAATCGGGTATCGCTCCTGAACGTATTTTAGCCGTCACCTTTACGAACAAAGCCGCCAAAGAGATGCGCGAGCGCGTCCACGCACTGCTTAAAAATCGCCCTGGTGGTGACATGGAGGGGAGGAGCATGCCGCTCGTGACTACCTTCCACGCATTTGGAGTACGCATTTTGCGCGAGCAGCACGAGCGTCTGGGTCTTCCGCGCCATTTTGTCATCCTCGACCGCGCCGACTCGATTCGTGCTATCAAAGAGGCTCTGGGTAGTGCTGGATATGATCCTAAGCAATTTGAGCCTCGCAAAATGTTGAGCACGATCTCAAAACAAAAGGGTGCTGGTTACACCGCGGGCGAATTTTCTGCCAAAGCTGAAAGCTACGGTGCAAAGGTTGCCGCGGAGGTGTGGGAAAAATACGAAGCAGTGCTAACACGCGACAAATCGCTTGACTTTGATGACCTCCTCCTCAAAACCAAACGTCTTCTTGCCGAGCACCCTCCTGTACTAGAAGAGTATCGACGGCGCTATACCCACCTCCATATCGACGAATACCAAGACACCAACAAAATCCAATACGAAATAGCACGACTCCTTGCCGGTGAGAAGGGTGATATTTGCGCTGTGGGCGATGTGGACCAGAATATCTACTCATGGCGGGGCGCTGACCTCAACAATATTCTTTCGTTTGAGCGCCACTTTAAAGGTGCCCAAATAGTACTCCTTGAGGAAAATTACCGTTCTACGCAAACCATTATCGCCGCGTCCAATGCCATTATTGCAAAGAACGAGAACCGCATCCCAAAAACAGTGTTTACCAAAAACGAAGACGGCGAACCTATAGAACTCTATGCAGCGTGGAGTGAAAGTGATGAGGCGTACCACATAGCCAAGCGTGTACGCGAGCTTATTCGTTCGGGCACCAACCCCTCTGAAATTGCACTCCTCTATCGCGCCAACTTCCAGTCGCGCGTCCTTGAAGAGGCGTTTCTCTCTTCTGACATTCCGTATCAGATGCTGGGTACTAAATTCTTTGAGCGCAAGGAGGTCAAAGATGTGCTCTCCTATTTGCGCCTTGCTCTGAATCCCGAATCCACCGGCGACTACGCTCGCGTGGTCAATGAGCCGACGCGAGGTATTGGTAAGGCGACCGTACTCAAGGTGCTCGAAGGCAAACGACATGAGCTCAGTGGCGCTTCAGCCGCTCGCGTAGCCGCCTTTGACGCCATGATGCTTGAACTACGGGAGGCAGCAGGGAAGAACCGTATGTCGGAAACACTCAAGCTTATTGTGAAGCGTAGTGGTATGGAAGAAGCCATGCGTCATGATGGTGAAGAAGGTCTCGAGCGCCTCGAAAACATTCGCGAACTTGTGTCGCTCTCAATTCGCTACGACGAATACGAGCCCTTGATTGCAGCCGAGCGTCTGCTTGAGGACGCTGCGCTTCAGAGCGACCAAGACGAACTGGAGGAGGAACGCCCTGCCGCACGCCTCATGACGGTGCATGCATCAAAGGGGCTCGAGTTTGAACATGTATTTATCACCGGTATGGAGGAGGGTCTTTTTCCCCATGAACGCCTCGATACTGAAGCGATAGACGAGGAGGAGGAGCGTCGCTTATTCTATGTGGCGCTCACCCGCGCAAAGAAACGTGTGTACCTATCGTTCTCAAGCATGCGCACCATTTTTGGCTCAAAACGCATCAATATGCCGTCATCCTTCTTGCGTGATATCGGCGATGAGCTTATGGTATCGGCAAACCCTACCGAATCGGGGTATGAAAAAACCATAAACATCGACTAGGATTTTCACACCGCACCTGCGCTGCCTGCCACAATGGCTACCATGGAACACTTCTACAAAAAGAAATCACTCGGGCAACATTTTTTAAATGACAAAGCTATCGCCAGGCGCATCGCCGAGGCGGGGAAGGTCGTTCCTGGCGACATTGTGCTCGAAATTGGCCCCGGCACAGGAAACCTCACTGCTCCTCTCCTCGAACTAGGTGCCAGCGTCATAGCTGTGGAAGCGGATGAGAGAGCGATTTTTGAACTTCAGGCACGCTTTAGGAACGAAATAGCTAGCAAACGCCTCGTTTTACACCATGGCGACATTCGCGAGCTTGGCTTTGAAGCGCTCGGGCTTCGGGATGGCGCATTCAAAATTATTGCCAATATCCCGTACTACATCTCTGGGCTATTGTTCCGCATCGCACTGGGAAGCCGTATTCAGCCCACCATGGTAGTGTTTTTAGTGCAAAAAGAGGTGGCGGAGCGTATTGCGAGAACAGAGAAGGAGTCACTTCTCTCGCTGTCGGTCAAAGTATACGGCGACCCCACCTACTGCTTCACCGTAAAACGCGGGAGTTTCACCCCACCTCCCGCAGTGGATTCCGCAGTTATTGCCATTGAGGCGGTGTCGCGCCGTCGCCTTGGCTCACTTTCAGACGAAACCTTCTTTGATACGATCCGTATTGGCTTTGGCTCAAGGCGCAAGCAGCTCTTTGGATTACTCAAACAGTACTACGGGGAACAGGCACTTGGTGCGGTGTTTGAAGCGCTTAAGCTGCCACTCACCGTACGTGGTGAAGACCTCCACATCCAAGACTGGATTCGCCTGAGTACTACACTGCAAAAAACGCTGAAACTGTCCACACAAAACGACGAAAAAGAGCTGTGGTAAGGGGTACAATGGGGGTACTGTGAGACACCAACTTGGGGGAGGTCGTTTTCGTGTAGGAGCATCGCTCCTTCTTGGTTGTGCTATAGTCGCCGGTGCTTTTATGCTCCGCACAAGCGTCACCGCTTCAAACGATCTTGAAGACCCTCGTGCGTTCGTTGCCGCCTTACCGCTTCGTGAATACCAAGAAACAAAGGATTCAGACGGTGATGGCCTCCGCGACTGGTTTGAAGAACTCGCCGGGAGTAACCCCACGGTGAGCGATGTCGGTGCCACCTCCTCTTTAGCCTCTCCCTCCACCACGCCCTTTGTGGCAGATACTGAAACAGAGAAGTTTGCCGTGTCATTCTTTGAGGAAGTACTGAGGGCTCACGGCGGCAAAAACTTAAGTGACTCTGAGAAGCAGGCCATTCTTGATGGTTCAGTCAGTAAATTTAAATCACTGAATGTTGACACACTTTTCACGCGGGCGGACATCGTGATCACCGAGTCCTATGACGAAGGCACCATTCGCGCATACGGTAACGCGGTGGGGCTTCCGATTTTGACCCACGGAAACAAAGCAGCGAATGTTAAATCCGAGTTGGTCCTCTTAGGTACTGCCTTAAGCGAAGACGATCCTTCATACCTCAAAGACCTTTCGATTATCCGCGAAGGGTACGAGCGCATCATTGATGACGTGCGTACTGTTTCTGTGCCTGAACCCCTTATAGACGAACATCTCTTGCTATTAAATGCACTCACCGCAATTCGTGATGATGTGGTAGGTTTTGAAAAAACGTTTGAAGATCCGCTCGTCTCCTATGTGCGCTTCAAGCGGTACTTAAGCGACGCGGAGGCGCTGGGTAGGGCGGTGGAAGGTATCCGTAAAGAGCTTGAGGGCGTACGTGCGGTATATCAAAACGATGAGCCTGGGAGTTTCTTTTTTAGCATACGACCATGAGTACGTTCTCATTCTTATGTTTTAAGATGTATGCCAAGAACACCCTCACCGGGACGCTCATTGGTGCATTCATCATGTTTTCAGTATTCGGTGGCGGCATGCTTGCAACACCAAAAAAGGCTGAGGCCATCGTGGTGACAGAAGTTGGTGCAAATTTGGTAAAAAGCACCATCACCGCAGCGCAATCAGTGATAACGGCCGGACTCCTTTCGAGTCTGGAATTAAAAGAGCTCACCCTCGACGGTATTGCCTGGAGCTTGGCCAAGAAGGTACTTGCGCAGACCGTGCGAGGCACTATCGATTGGATCAACAGTGGTTTTAACGGCAAGCCTGCATTTATCACCAACTATGAAGATTACTTCCTCCAAGCAGCCGATGAGGTGGCCACCGAATTCATAGCGGGAGAAAACTTTAGCCAGCTCTGTCAACCGTTACAACTCCCCGTGCGCGTCATACTCGACCTTTCATACAAGCGTGCACGAAGTTTCCAAGAACGCTCGCAGTGCACCATCTCACAAGCGGTGGCAAACGTCGGCACCTTTGCGCAAAACACGTACCAAGACGGCTTTCGAAGCTGGTTTGAGATAACCTCTAACCCCTACAACAACGTCTATGGTGCATCAGTGTTTTCTGCCAGTGCTATGAGAAACGAAATAGAAGCACGCCAAGAAAATGCCCGCACCGAAGCGGAAGTGGGGAATGGTCTGCTTTCTATGAAAGACTGCTCATCGGGCAAGTGTCTTATCGTCACCCCCGGGAATGTTATTTCTGAATACTTAAACTTCTCTCTCACCGTGGGCGACCGCGTCCTCATTGAAGCTGACGACATAAATGAAATTGTGGGTGCACTGTTCTCGCAGCTCGGCAAGCAGGCCATTGCCGGTGTGGGCGGCTTATTGGGACTGTCACAAAGTCAGGGAGGTGCGCCCTCCTATATCTCACGGATGGAAGCCGAGGCCACCACCACCGCGTTTCGTGGCAGCTCAAAATTCCTGACTGATGCCATTTTGGTCGAAGAGTCGTATGCTGCGCTCCACGAAAAGGCTATTGATGACCTCGAGAAAGTGGCACTCGACGCTGCTGGTTTGTCGTGTGCCGCGGCAACATTGATTGTGGAAGACATTGTCACCACTGCACAGACGTACGCCAAGGCCATGCACACCGCGAGCTCAACCGTCTCCATACTGGTGTTTATGAAACAGAGCTTTGACCAAGCATCGGATGAGACGTTGCAAATTGCGGTCATAGAAGGATTCCAGCAACTCCAGCAAGACGGCAAGCTCCACACAACCGCGGCCATTTCCGAGAAGACGTTTGAGATAGCGGAGGTGGTCAGCAAGTTTAGGGAAGAGGTAACCGCGGCTGAGGATAGTTGTAATTAGAATATGTTTGCTCGGGTATTAAAAAAAAGAGCATTGGCAGCACCCCTTTATGTGCTGATGATTTCAGTGGTCGTGCTCGCTTTTTTCTCCTCTCTGGTGCAAAGAACTGAAGCCGCGTTTTTGTGTTCGGACGGGAGAACAGCACCCCAATTCCTAGGCGAAGAGAGAATCTGCCCTGACGGCGGAGAATCAATATTTGTGGAGAATGATTTCGGTGTATGCCCTCCAGGCAGCTTCTTGCAATCGAGTTTTGGTTTGGATGACCCAGTCTGTATGCAAACAAATAGTTCTGGACTTATCAATCAGTTCACCTCTGTAGAGCCTGTAAAGAAAGCAGAGACCCTCGGCTTCACCAGCCCTGAATTTTGGTCTACCGGCTATTTCCTTATTTACATAACAAGTGGGATCGTGGGGTATGCCGGCACACTGCTCAACGCTAGTATCACTCATTTTGTGCTCAATATGGGCACCTATTTAGGTGCCAAGGAGGGTGTTGGCGCAGGCCTCAACACTGCATGGAAGGTTATCCGAGACATTGTCAACCTCACCTTTGTCTTCGGCCTGATCTACCTTGCCTTCATGACCATCGCTCAGGCCGACACCCACAAGTTGAAACACGGTGTCACCAACATCATCAAGGGCGCCCTTCTGGTGAACTTCAGTATGTTCTTTGCGAAGATGATAATCGACATCGCAAATGTGACTGCACTCACTATTTTTGCAAACATGAATATGGTGGCAGGCTCACCCACACAACAAGAGAACTTTGGTATTGCGTGGTATATGTTTGAGAAATTAGGTCTGCTTTCTCTTATGGACCCGAGTGCGGTGGCTACGGGAGCAACGCAAGCAATGGCGTTCCCCTTCACCGTAAATGAGCTCAGTTGGCCATTTTCTATAATGATTGCAATAGTATTTCTTATTACCTCCTTTGTATTTATTGCAGGAGCTGTGCTTATTGCCGTTCGTTTCGTGGTACTCACACTTCTTATTGTGCTGTCTCCTATAGCGTTTGCGAGTGGCGCTCTACCCAAACTCAACACAGAGGAGCTTTCGCACGACTGGTGGGGAAGGCTTATCAATCAGGCGATTTTTGCTCCTGCCTACTTCTTGATGATATGGATATCAATTCGTGTCATTGATATTGCAGCACTTCAGAATCAATCGCTTCACCAATTCATAACCACAGGCAGCCCGCTCGCCATGGTTAACTTCATTATGGTGATTGGCTTTATGATCGGCTCCCTCATCATCGCCAAAAAGTTTGGCGCACATGGTGCAGCAGGCGCACTTTCACTCGGCAAATCAATGGCACGAGGCGCAGGAAGTTTCGCAGGGAGATGGGGCATTGGTGCACCTTCAAGCGCACTACTCAAGAAATACGAAAGTGCACGTGCTCGTGACTCACAAAGTAAAAGTGGGCGTTTTCTCAACAGTGTTATCTATCATTCCGGCGCACACGCTGCAGTGCATGGAGCCTTAGCTGCTGGTAAGTCTTCTACGTTTGGTGGCGGTTATTCTTGGGAAAGCGCCGCCAAGGCTAAGAGCTCATACGACCAGCATAACGCTACTCATGCACGCGAGCATGAGCGTGAACATGCTGTTGAAGCAGGTCTAGCTGTGATGAAAGAACTTAATGCAAGTGGCGCAGTACCTACCACTGAACAAAGTGATGCCATCAAGGCGCTTGCGGGCTCTTTGAAAGATATGAGTGACAACGAGCGTGCTGGACTCAAGGTAAAAGTGCTTTCGAACGAGCATGTTGCTATGCACTTAAGTGACAAGCACATCGAGGCACTTGAGAAGCACGAGGACATGAGTGCTGAGGATATTGCAAAAATT
>JBJOQE010000065.1:0-19561 GCA_046050105.1 Candidatus Parcubacteria bacterium | reverse complement strand
ACCTCACCTGACGGCATCACCTGGACCTCGCGAACTTCCGCCGCAGACAACACCTGGCGCTCCGTCACCTACGGCAACGGCCTCTTTGTGGCGGTTGCTCAAACGGGTACCGGCAACCGCGTCATGACCTCAACTGACGGCATCACCTGGACCTCGCGAACTTCCGCCGCAGACAACTCCTGGTACTCCGTCACCTACGGCAACGGCCTCTTTGTGGCTGTGGCATTCTCTGGCACCGGCAACCGTGTCATGACCTCACCTGACGGCATCACCTGGACCTCGCGAACTTCGGCTGCGGATCATGTTTGGGACTCCGTCACCTACGCCAACGGCCTCTTTGTGGCTGTGGCATGTGGGGTGACTGGAATTTCTTGTAATGCAACAGCTGGCAACCGCGTGATGACTTCCTCTTCCACCGCACTTTCTACAACGATAGCAACGTTTGGTGCCAATGCGTCAACGAGCGCATTTTCAATCGGTGCGAGCACCACGGTCTATGCACCATCACGCCTTACCATTACGGGTAATTACACCAATGCATCGGGCACATTTATGGCAGGTACGGGCACCACAACGTTTGCGGGCACTTCTTCACAGGTGGCCACAGGCACGCTCTCGGGCGCGAGCGCGTTTTATAACCTTGAAGTAGTGAATACTGGGGGCACCACCACACTTGCCACCACGACCACCGTCACCAATGTGTTTACTGCCGTGGCAAGTACCACGGTGGCGTTTCCTGCAGGCGCCACCACAACGATTGCCACCTTAAACCTGCGCGGTGCGGCTGCCAACAAAATGTTTATACGCTCCACACAAAATGGTGTGGCGGCAAAGCTTAACGTCACCGCCTCTCTCGACAACAACTATCTTGATGTACAAGACTCAGATGTCACTCCCGGTATTGACCTCACTGCCTACCGAAGTACCAACAGTGGCAACACCACGGCGTGGACATTTGCCGCGGCACCAACTATGTCGTCTGCGTCAAACCAAGAGTTTTTTATAGGACAAGCAACCACTTCGATTGCTGTCATCACCGTGGCCGATGCTTTGCTGCCATCCATCACTTCCACAAATGACATTCGCCTCATCATTGCCACGTCGACCCACAATATGCGATGGAACACGTACGATACGAGTGCCGTGTTTGGCGGCACAGCCTCAGGAAAAGTGTCGGGCACTGTGTCGTATGAAGGTGGCGGTTCGGTACTGGTCATTGACGTCACCTCAAACTTTTCGGCAAGCGACACGCTGACTATTGGTGGGCTTTCGTTTTCGCAGTTTACTGTAGTGGCTGGCCCTGTACCTGCACTTGGGCTTTCCTATGACGGTGATCAAACAGTCGATAGTGTAGACACTGCAACACTGGCGATTGGTGGTTCGCTTGCGGTAGGTGAGCACGACCTCGGCCAAGCAGAGAGCGCCTTTACCTCACACAATCAAACTGGCGCCACGCTCTATCGCTTTAAAATGACTCCTTTCGGCGAAACAATAAATATCGGCACACTCACTTTTGCACTCACCGGTGTGCGCCGCATCGATAGCGAAAACCTCACCAACATCTGGCTCTATCGCGACTACAACGCAAACGGTATGGTAGACGGTGCCGATGCCACCACGAGTAGCGCCGGTGTGCTTCTGGTGAATGGACAATCCGGAAGCATCACCTTTACCACCACATTCGAAGCGACCACCACGCAAAACTATCTGGTGGCTTCCGATATCACTGGGGTAAAACCAAACGAGTATATGACGATGAGTCTGGCAGTTTCAGGGACGGTGACGGGTGCCATGTCGCTTGCGACCATCTCTCCTACCGGCTCGGTATCTTCCGTACAGCATATCCGTGGCGGCGATGCGGGCGGTGGCGGTGGTGGCAATGGCGCGAGTGGCGCGATAGGTGGTGATGCACCAGCGGGTCAAGCTACCACCACAGGGGGCGGACAGGGTGGCGGCGAGGAGATTGGCGAGACGCCAGGCTTCCAAGCACCCACCGCACAAGGCACGCCGCACAACGAGTGGGCTACGGGCGCGAATGGGCTGCTGTCGGATGGTTCGTACGCAACCGCAGCTTCTGCAAACCTCCGCCAGAGCTACAGCGTCTTTGGGTTTAATGTGCCAGGCGCAAATACCGTGACGGGTGTGGAGGTGAAGCTCGAAGCTTCAGGTTCAACTGCCGCTGGCACCATTGAGGTGGCGCTTTCATGGGACGGCGGCACAAGTGTTACTGCCACCAAAGCCACTACCATCCTCACCGGTAGTGATGTGGTGTATACCCTGGGAGGCGAAGGTGATACTTGGGGGCGCACGTGGGCACCTGCTGAATTGGGAAATGCCAACTTCTTTGTGCGGGTGATTGCACAGCCGAACTCAAACACGGTGCGTGTGGATGCTGTTCAGGTGAAGCCATACCACGCGGCCACTGGCGGCGGCGGGGGAGGCGGAGGTGGTGAGATATAATACTGAGTACAACATACACCTATGTTTCACTCATTTTTTCTTTTCCTGGATAGCATAGAGCGTTCGCTCCGCGAGCGCCACGCCCTGTGGTTTTTTGGTGTGGGTTCAAGCATGGCACTTGGCACACTGTTTCTGGTGGTGATGTGGCAGCCTACTATGGCGCCAATCGTGCGACTGCTCGGCGCACAGGCGCTGCCCGCAGCGGCGCTCCTCCGAGATGCAGAGACGCCACCACGTCAGGACGCATCAGAGAACAGAGGCGGGGCTTTGCCGCCAACCGCCGAAGCGTCAGGGGTCGAAGTGGCTGGCGCACGCATTGACCCTGATGCTGCCGTGGTGACGCCACCCTCTGTGTCGCTTATCGGTGAACCGCGTATCACGGTGGCGGTAGGCAGTGCCTACACCGATGATGGTGCTCTCGCAGAGGGAGGCACCGGTGAAGCACTGCCACTTCGTGTATATGTAGATGATGCACCGGTGGATGATGTTATCGTTGATACGAGCAGGGAAGGGGTGCATGTCATCTTGTACCGCTACCGTGGGAGCGAGGGTGCTGCGGAAGCGATGAGAACCATTGTCGTGGAATAATATACGCCGGCCCATATTCATCGTATACTTTACCTATCCTATGAAAGGAGCACACTCAACGCCACGGAAACCTCTAGAGACCCTGATAACGCTCGGTGTGGGTCTGGTGGTGGGTATTGGCATCGGTATGTACGGCGCATCCGGGAGCAGTGACGGCGCAGGCATTGCCAGTCAAGCGGTATCTTTTGTCAATGATGAGCAGCGAGAATTTGCAACAAACTTCCGGTTTGTGAGTCCACTATTGAGCTGTGGAGTAGAAAATAACTACTCTACCAATAAAGATACGCAGGTGCTCCGCGAACGCGTGGGGAAGCTTATCGAAACGTACACCAAGAAAGGCACCATTGCTGAAGCGGGAGTGTATTACCGCGAGTTGAACGATGGTACTTGGTTTGGTATCCATGAAGATGTGCAGTTTACTCCAGGGAGCTTACTTAAGGTACCTCTCGCACTCAGTCTGTTGCGCAAGGCGGATACTGACCCTGCATTTGCGTCAAGTACGGTGCGCTACGAAGGAGGAGCATTTTTGATACCGCAGCATTTTCCGCCGACGGAAAGCATGGCACTCGGTCGTGATTACTCTCTCACTGAAGCAATGCGGCTGATGCTGGTCTACTCAGACAACATCGCCACACAGGTGCTTGCGCAGATGATTACCATGGAGGAGCTCGAGGAGGCATATAAAAAACTGGGCATTGAAGTGCCCACAGGGGGAGATGGTTACACCATGAGTGTGCGCACCTACGCATCGTTCTTTCGTATTCTCTATAATGGTACCTATCTTACACACAGCAGTTCCGATGCGCTGCTGGCGATGCTCACGGATTCATCTTTTCTGCAAGGCATCGCTGCTGGTGTGCCGAAGGGCACGGTGGTTGCGCATAAGTTTGGTGAGCGCACCCGTTCGGAAGCAGAGCCAGCACAGCTTCATGATTGTGGCATTGTCTACAAAGATAAACGCCCCTATGCACTCTGTGTGATGCTCCGCGGAAAAGAGATAGATACCCTTCCTGCGGTAATTGCCGATATTTCCAAAACTATCTTTGACAGTGAAAGTAGTGAATAAATAACGATGCTGAAGGGTGTGATGCGGTATACTTCAAGAGTAATTCTTGACATTCACCATGAGCATAAAAGTTGGTATTAATGGCTTCGGCCGCATCGGACGCACTTTTTTTAGACTTGCATACGAACGAGATGACATTGAGGTAGTCGCCATAAATGACCTCGGCTCGGTTGATTCTTTGGCCTATCTTTTAAAGTATGACACTGCATACCGTAAGGCTTCGTTCTCCGTTGAGGTGCATGAGGGGAGGTTGTTTGTCGATGGGAAAGAAATAGCTTTTGTGCAGGAACGTGAACCCTCGAAGATTCCTTGGGGAGCCCACGGTGTGGATGTGGTGGTGGAGTCAACCGGCATTTTCACCAGCTATGAAAAAGCTGCAGCGCATCTTAAGGGAGGGGCAAAGCGTGTAGTAATTACCGGCCCCGTGAAAGATGACGCAGGAGCGGTGCCTGGCGCCACCGTGCTTATGGGTGTGAACGAGGGAGATATGCCGGGAGTGGCCATTACCTCAAATGCATCGTGCACTACAAATGCTACGAGCCCACTCATCGCCATCTTGCATGAGGCACTGGGAGTGGAGAAGGCGCTCCTTAATACTACTCATGCGTATACGGCTTCGCAGACACTCCAAGATGGCCCATCAAAAAAGGATCTGCGCGAAGGGCGTGCGGCTGCAGAAAATATTGTGCCATCGTCTACGGGCGCTGCGGTGGCCGTAACCCAAGCGTACCCCGCACTCAAAGGAAAGTTCGACGGCATTTCGGTGCGCGTGCCGGTGCCGGTCGGCTCGCTGGTCGACATCACCTTCGTGTCTTCTCGCGACACTACAGCTCAAGAAGTAAACGCAATTCTCACGGAGGCTGCTTCGAGCGAAAAATGGAAGATACTTTTTGGTGTAACTACAGAGCCACTCGTTTCTTCCGACATCATCGGACTTACGTTTGCATCTATGGCCGATCTTGCCTTCACTCGTGTGGTGGGCGGCAACTTGGTAAAGGTGCTTGCATGGTATGACAACGAAGCAAGTTATACCCACACCCTCATTGAACATGTTGTTGCCTCGGGGAAGACGCTTTCCTAACATGATTATTGCACTTGCTACAGATCACGCAGGTTTTGCACATAAAGAGACGCTGAAGGCATACCTCATCGAACAGGGGCATGAGGTCGTAGATTGTGGTGCGTATGTGCACGATGCAGGAGATGATTACCCCTCTTTCATGAAAGTTGCTGCGCAGAAAGTCTCAAGTGGAGACTGCGCACGCGCAATCATCCTCGGCGGTTCAGGGCAAGGGGAGGCCATAGTAGCAAACCGCATTCCAGGTGTGCGCGCCGTGGTGTACTATGGTGGTCCACAAGAAATACTCATACTCTCACGTGAACATAACGATGCCAATGTCCTCTCGTGTGGTGCGCGTTTTCTTTCACCAGAAGAGATATGTGCTGCAGCAGACATATGGCTCGAGACCAATTTTAGTGGTGACGAACGTCATACGCGTCGTCTTGCGTCAATTGATGACCTGGCCATTTAGTTTTTCTATGCGCTTTCAGAACATCACTATACCTTCACGTGGCTTCACACTTCTGGAGCTGCTTATGGTGATTGCGGTTATCGGTTTGCTTGCAGCCATCGTGCTCGCATCTCTCTATGATGCGCGTTCCCGTGGCCGTGATGCAACGCGCATTAAGCACTTAAAAGAAATACAAAAAGCTATTGAGCTGTACCGTGCAGATAATGATGGGTTTCCCCCGCGTAACACTGCACGTTCAAATAGTGCAGTGGCTACCGAAGTGTGTGCCGATGGTACACGGGGTGCGGGAGGGGTCGCCGGCAGTTGGTGTCTCCTTATGTCTGACCTTGCCCCTTACTATAAAGGAGGTATACAAGACCCAAGCGGTGACAACCAAACGGCGTATCGCTTCTACTATGACGCCGACTCAGCTGATAACTATCAGTCTTATGGACTCATGACAATTTTGGAATCCAGTGCGAGCGACAAGGTGTCCAGTGAGGATGGCGGTGTGTTTTGTATGCAAGCTGGCACATGTAACCAAGCCACAGTACGTGGCTATGAGCTTGGAGCCCAGCCGCGAGAGTGCCAAGTAGCCGGACATACAAACTGGTGGAGCGTTGGTAATGCAGTGTGCCCATAAACATACGTATCACCATGATCACTCTGGTGCCGGCCTGTATCCCCGTCTCGCTTGAAGATATTTTTAGGGTAGCTAAGCTTATTAAGCCTTTTACACGCGATTTTCACATTGATGTGGTTGACGGTATCGCAGTCGATGCTCTCTCATGGCCGTATGGGAGTGGGGAAGGAAGTGGCGACCCTCATGAAGCGCGCAATCTCGCAGATATGTTTGAGATTGAGTACCACCTCATGGTTGCCGATTGTCTTCTCGAACTCCCTCGGTATTTGGCTGCGCGCCCCAGACGTATCGTGGTGCAAATTGAAACATGTGTCGATATAGCGTTGGCACACCGCATGGCACACGAAGCAGGAGTGCTCCTCGGGCTTTCGGTGGGAAACGACATCGACCTTGATTTTGTGCTTGCCGAATTAGCGCACGTCGACTACGTACAGTGTATGGGCATCCATACCATCGGCGCACAAGGACAGCCGCTCGATAAAGAAGTTTTTTTGCGCATGCAGGCCATACATGAGCACTACCCCACACTCCCCATTGCGGTAGATGGTTCAGTGAATCAGCACACCATCGCCCGATTCGCTGTGTCACCTGCCTCACGTCTCATTGTAGGATCTGCGATTATAAAACAAGCGGACCCAGAAGCAGCATACCGTGCACTTGCGGCGGCTACGCTATCATAAGACGTGAACATGCGTAGCTGTGTATAAGCATTCATCGCGCACTCTGTATAAAACGGTATACTGAAACCTATATGCAGTACCTCACTGATGACGAAGTTGTTGCACTTGAGACACGTGCAAACGATATTCGTGCGAGCATTATTGAAATGCTCGTGACCGCAGGGAGTGGCCACACGGCCGGGCCTCTGGGCACCGCAGATATGTTTGCGCTGCTCTATTTTCACGTACTCAATCACAAGCCCGAAGACCCAAGCTGGGAAGGGCGCGACCGTTTTGTGCTTTCAAATGGTCATATATGCCCGGTGCTTTATGCTGCGCTTGCACACTCCGGGTATTTCCCTAAAGAAGAGCTACTGACGCTCCGCAAGTTTGGCTCCCGCCTCCAGGGGCATCCCCATCGGGAGGAACTGCCGGGCATTGAGACCTCCTCAGGGCCGCTTGGTTCGGGGCTTTCTCAGGCGGTGGGTATGGCACTTGCCGAGCGTATGAACAACCCATACTCGAACAAGTATTTCTATTGCATGACTGGCGATGGCGAGTTAAACGAAGGTCAGATATGGGAGGCTGCACTCCTGGCTGGTAAAGAGCGGCTGCACAACCTTATTGTCATTGTCGATAGGAACGGTATTCAAATTGATGGGTACACCGAGGGCGTCATGCCTATCGAGCCACTTTTTGAAAAATTTGCAGCATTTAATTTTGATGTACAGGAAGTAGACGGACACAACATACGTGCCGTGAATGATGCGATTGGGAAAGCACAAGCCGTGTATAGCCAGCCTTCGGTTATCATTGCGCACACCATACCGTCGCGTGGGGTCGGTGTTTTCGAGCGCGACTTCCGCTGGCATGGCAACCCTCCCGGGAAAGGTCCTACCGACCGCGTGCCGAAAGATAAGCAGGCCGAAGTAGCGCTCACCGAGCTCCGCTCACTCAAAGGTCATGTCATAAACTCTGAGCATCCATAACACCATGTTTACGCTTGCATCACATCTGAACCCCAAACTGTTTGCGCCCGACATTGAGTCGGTGGCAACACGCATGGGTTTTGGTATTGGCCTCCGCGAAGCGGGAGAGAAGCAGAGCGCTATTGTTGCGCTCTGTGCCGACCTCACTGAGTCGACGCGTATGATAGATTTCAAAGAAAAGTTTCCAGAGCGTTTTTTGCAGGTGGGCATAGGCGAACAGTCGATGGCTTCGGTAGCTTCCGGTATGGCAGCCATGGGGAAAATACCGTTCATTGCGTCATACGCCATGTTTAGCCCAGGGCGAAATTGGGAGCAGGTACGAACGACCATTGCCTACAACGGTGCAAATGTAAAAATAGTGGGCGCGCATGCGGGCGTGTCGGTCGGCCCTGATGGTGCCACGCACCAAGCCATAGAAGATATTGCACTGATGCGCGTGATTCCACGTATGTGTGTGGTGTCTCCAGCAGACACCCTTGAGGCGAAGCGTGCTACGCACGCAATAGCAGAAAGTGTAGGGCCCGCATATATGCGCCTTGCACGCGAAAACACACCTGTCATCACGACGGAAGCGTCACCGTTTACCCTCGGCAAGGCAGAAACATACCTTTTCCGTGACGAAGTGCATGAAAAGAAAGTGGGCATTATCGCTACTGGCGTGGTGCTGTATGAGGCGCTTAAAGCGGCGAAGCAACTCAATGAGCAGGGCATCGGTGCATCGGTGATGAACTTGGCAACGATTAAGCCGCTCGACACGGGAGCGGTGCTGGCGTTTGCGAAAGAGCATGGCGCTATCATCACTGTTGAGGAGCACCAACAGGCAGGTGGTATGGGGTCGGCAGTGACTGAGTTTCTTTCAAGTACCCATCCAACCAAAGTGGTGCGTCTCGGTGTCGACGACCGCTTCGGTGAGTCGGGAACAGTTTTAGAACTGTGGCATCTCTTTGGTCTCAATGCTGAAGCGATTGTTCGCGCAGCCCAGGAAGTGGTGTAGGAAAGTGTCACGTCGCGCACGAAAAATCGCCCCTACGGGGCGATTTTTCGTGCGCTATATCATTTTTGCGACGTACTCCTTCGGCGCTTGTGCAAGGTATTCCTCCAGAAACTTGCGGGAGAGAAGGCCTTTTTGTGCTCCTATATATTGCACGACCGACATGGAATTGATGGGACCCCATGCAAGCGCGGTCTCAACCGGCAGGCCAAGTGCCAATGCTGCAGTGAAGGTTGAGGCAAATGAGTCGCCGGCTCCCGTGCGGTCAACTGGCGGAGCCGGGTCGGGGTAGATGGGCATGTACCAGGCGTTACCGTTAAGGTCGAGGGCATACGCCCCCTTAGGCCCGTCGGTGATGACGGGAATCTTCGGACCAAGCGCTTTGATGCCAAGCAGCAACTCTTTGAGATCGACAGACTGTGAATCCAAAATATACTGAGCCTCTTCTTTATTGCAGAAAAAGATTTCAGTGACGGCGTAAATATCGGCAAGCTCTTTCACACCAAGCTTGATTTGGAACGTGCCCGGCTGAAAGACGAGTTTAGTTTCGGGATGTGCTTTCACATATGCGGCAAGTTCATGATGAAAGGGGAGTGAGTTTTCGCCGATGGATGAGAAATAGAGATAACGTGGTGGTTCGCTGAAGTCGGGGAGTTTGTATGCATACTCCTCGTGTTTGATGAGGATGGTGCGCTCTGCGCCGAAGCGCAGGACGTAGTGGTTGTTGGTGATTTTTCCTTCATTACGCACCACATAATCGGTTGCAATGCCCTCAGTGCGGAGCGCGTCAAGGCATTCCGCACCCGGTTTATCGTGGCCAATATTGGTATAGAGTGCGGCTTTAAGTCCGAGGCGATGTGCCGATACTGCAGCGTTGGGGGAGTTGCCCACTGCGGGGAGTACGACGGCATCAGTATAAGGGAGCTTTTCGCCGAAGTTCATCATAAGCTGGCAGGCACGGCCGTCCACATCGCAGACCACGCGAGCGTCATCTTTTGAGAGGTCGATGAAGGTGTCAACCACAATGTCTCCTACAGCAACAAAATCGTATTTCATCCCGTTAGAAATTAAGTACTTAATACATGAAGACAAAGCGTTGTTCACTTTGTTCCGCTAGAATGAATTTCTAACGGGATTCATATAGCAACATTATCCCATGCCACCCCAGACATTTCTGGTACACTATCAACATGGCGTATATATATGTAACAAGAATGATACCCGACTGCGGCATTGCCATGCTTACTGCAGCAGGACATGAAGTTGATGTTAACCCCGATGATCGCGTCTTGAGTAAGGCAGAACTCATCACTGCGTTAGCTGCCAAGCCCTATAGTGCCGTCCTCTCTCTTCTGACTGATGCGATAGATGGCGAAGTGATGGATGCCATACCGAATGCAAAGATAATTGCAAATTATGCAGTGGGCTTTAACAATATTGACCTGGAGGAGGCGCGAGCTCGCGGTGTCATTGTGACCAATACGCCCGGTGTACTTACCCATACGGTGGCTGAGCATGCAGTGGGTTTGATGCTTTCACTCACCTCGCGCATCACGGAGGGTGATCGCTTTATGCGTGCGGGGAAGTATGAAGGATGGGCACCACTTATGCTCTTGGGGACTGACTTAAAGGAGAAAACGTTTGGTCTTTTGGGTGCGGGGCGTATTGGGTTTGATGTCGCCATGATGGTGAGACATGGCTTTGGCATGAATGTGAGGTACTACGATATTGCGCCACGGCCAGAGCTTGAAGCAGCAACAGGGGCAATGTTTCGAACATCAGTGGAAGATGTATTGCGTGAGTCTGATGTGGTCTCCATACATGTACCGCTTCTGCCCGAAACCAAGCACCTCTTAAATGCTGAGCGATTAGCGATGATGAAAAACACAGCCTACCTCATTAATACTTCTCGTGGACCGGTGATTGACGAGGTGGCACTGGTGTCGGCGCTACAGAATGGGGTTATTGCGGGAGCGGGCCTTGATGTGTTTGAGCATGAACCGTCTCTAGCCCCAGGACTTGCTGCGTGCGAAAACGTGGTACTCACCCCACACATTGGTTCAGCTACTGTGGAAACGCGCGACGAGATGGCTAAGGTGGCCGCAGAGGGTATCGTCGATGTGTTGGCAAGCAAGGCACCGCGGTGTCTGGTAGCGTAGGGTATGTTCGGTGCCGTATACCCCTGATGTTCTCATGGGGTTGAAAAGTTTTGATTTTCTGGTAATCTAGCAAAGCTATGACGTTAACACTCAATGCGACCTTGCGCGAAGCGCGGGGCAAGAAGAATGAAGCACTCCGTTCTGCCGGTGATATGCCTGCGGTGGTGTATGGCCCTAAGCACGAAGCACAGTCAATTGTTATTAATACCCGAGATTTTTCGAAGATACTTAAGGAAGCAGGTGAGTCGACCATTATTACCCTTTCTGGTATTGGAAAAGACACTGATGTGCTTATCCATGATGTTGATGTAGACCCGGTAACTGGCGAAGTGCGCCACGCAGACCTCTACGCCATTGAAAGTGGTAAGGCAATTCACATCCGCGTACCAATCGAGTTTGTGGGTGAATCACCTGCAGTAAAGCTTGGTGCCGTCATTACCAAAGTGCTTCATGATATTGAGATTGAGGCACTCCCCAAGAATCTTCCACAGCACCTTACCGTGGATGTCTCGACGCTTGTGAACCTCCACGACATGATCCACGTTAAGGATCTGGTACTTCCCGAGGGAGTTGTCGTAAAGGAAGAGGGCGATGAGATTGTCGCCGTTGCTTCAGAAGTGAAGGAAGAAGTAGATGCAGCACCAACCGCAATCGATATGAGCGCCATTGAAGTCGAGAAGAAGGGCAAGACCGAAACAGAAGAAGAGGCTGCATAATATCTACTCCATACTAAAACCGCACAAATAGTGCGGTTTTTGTATGGAGAGAGCTTGTACATGTCTTTCTGCCTCCTGGTATACTATGTGTATGAGCAAGTCGAAGTTAATCACTACCGCTGTTTTTCTTAGTGTGTTCCTGGTCACCGCGTCGATGCTCTGGACCTACCGTCCTGCGCCCGAGGTATCGGCGCAAGAAGCTGAGGACGTGCGTCGTGCACGCCTTGAGGCAGAACTTCGTGAAGTAGAGGCGCAGATTGCGAACCAGCAGCAACTTGTGGACCAAAAAAAGGGTGAACGCCGTACTCTTGAGCGCGACGTCGCCATTTTGGACGCAAAGATCAAAAAAGCACAGCTTGGCATCAAGGCGCGCACGATTGAGATTCAGAAACTCGGTACCGCTATCGGTGACAAACAGATTGTTATTAACGAGCTGAATGAACGGCTTGAGCGTCAACGACAGTCGGTCGCGCAGCTTTTGCGAAAGACCCACGAGATGGAGGGCTTCTCACTCGTTGAAGTGATGCTTGGTGACTCCAACATCTCCAAGTTTTTTGAGGATGTCGATCAATTTCATACTATCAAGTATTCACTCCGTAAGTCATATGAAGATTTAAGCAACGTAAAAGGGGTGACGGAGGAGCATAAGGTTTCGCTTGAAGACAAACAGAAAAACGAGGTAGAGCTTAAAAAGTTGCAGGAAGTCGAAAAGCAAGAAATCGAGCTTCGCGAAAAGGAGCGCGCAGAGCTTCTGAAGAAAACGAAAGGTCAGGAAGCAAACTTTCAAGCTATTCTACGCACGCAGCAACAAACCGCTGCACAGATTCGCCAAGCACTCTTTGAACTCCGTGGCACCAGCGGCATCCCGTTTGGTACGGCAGTAGAGTTTGCACAGATGTCGTCGCAAAAGACGGGTGTTCGTGCTGCTCTTATTCTCGCTATCCTTTCTCAAGAGTCTGACCTTGGGAAGAACGTGGGGCAATGTCTTATTACCGATATCACGACCGGCGATGGAAAGGGGAAGAACACCGGCACGCCGTTCCCACAGACCATGAAGGCACCTCGCGACACCGTGCCGTTTCTGCGCATCACCAAAGCTCTCGGCCTCGACTGGTCCGCCACTCCAATTTCCTGTGCTGCACCAGGTGGCTACGGTGGCGCCATGGGGCCAACACAGTTCATTCCTTCAACATGGGAAGGATATGAGGCACGCATTCAGGCTGCACTTGGCGTTTCAGCAACCAACCCATGGGACGCGAAGCATGCCATTATGGCAACTGGCCTCTATCTCCAAGACCAAGGTGCTGCAGGTGGAGCGTACACCACGGAGCACACTTCTGCTGCGCGCTACTACGCCGGCGGTAACTGGGCAGGCTCTCCGGGTCAAAACTACGCCAACCAGGTGATGGCAAAAGCGTCAAACTTCCAAAAGAATATCGACATTATTTTAGGGGAGTAGGTGGCAGATGGGAATGGTTGTGGTAGATTACGAGAAGATACACAAGAGAGGAGGGTCAGATGGCCGAATTGTACCTAACCAATATTTCTCCGCGACAGATGGCGCTCAAAGCAGCGTACGATGGCGACATTGCGCTCTTTGAGGCTATTGTGAACACCGCGCGCGTTGATGTGCGGTCGCTCACGAAGTTCAAGAGCTTTTCAGTCTATAATGCAGGAGAGACGTTTTATCTCGTCTTTGAGCTGGTGAAGTCGGGCAACTACGCCATGTTGAAACACATGGTGGAAAAGTACGACATGTCACTTCGTGTGAGAGAAGAGCATCTTCAGGCGCTCGCCGACGAACACGAGAAAAGAAAGAAGTGGGAGACTGACACTGAGGTCGGCCGGCGCATAGCGAGCATGTATGTCCACGATGCCGGTGCTCGATTTCTTGCGCCAATGACTCCGTACCGCGGGGCAGATTCCTTGGTGGAGTATGCCACACAATTACTCACCACAAATCGCCAAGAGTGCGAGGTGTTGCGGAAAGGGAATCGAGCAGAGGAGCTCACAAAGAAAGAAATCGCACGTGAGCAGATACTCACCTGCCTCGACTACGTGCAGGAAAAACTATCGGTCCCCGCACACGCAGACGCATAATCCACGCACTCCTGCGTGGATTTTTCATTGAAAGTAGCAAGGGTAGTCCTTGCTACATATTCCAGTTGAGAGAACGCCAGTTTTTCAAGGAGCTTTGCGACTATGAAAAACAAGTACTCTTGGGGTGCGCCAGTTTTTCAAGGAGCTTTGCGACTATGAAAAACAAGTACTCTTGGGGTGCGCCCCCAGCCTTTGTGAGTGCACAGACATTGAACATTTCAGTCGAGCGAGGACTTACGCGAGAAGAGGCTTACGGAAAAGCCCGCAGCATGGTGCGAGGCGTACATTAGTTCTGGTCCGCTGAGGCCAGAACTACGCCTCGACCGGGCTTTGAGTATAGCGAATCGCCCGCAGGGGCGATTACGCGGCCTCCTCGCAGGGTAAGTCTGAGCGGGCATTTGCCAAAATCCCTCAAGTTCGGTATAGTTGCCCCGTTATGAAGACAGATATTCATCCGAAGAACTACCGCCCCGTTATCTTCCACGACAATTCGTCGGGAGCTCGTTTCCTTATTGGGTCTACCATCCCGTGTGAGAAGAACGACACCTGGGAAGACGGCAAGGAGTACCCAGTAACCTACGTTGAAGTGTCGAGCGTCTCGCACCCATTTTATACCGGCACGGAGAAGGTGATGGACACCGCCGGCCGCGTCGAGAAGTTCAAGGCACGTATGACCAAGGCAGGTACGACCTCACGCGCAAAGAAAGCGTAGCGATCACATTCAAAACCCCACTGCCGTGGGGTTTTGTTGTACGTGGATACGCCAGTTCACCGAGAGAGTGTGGCGTGCGCCAGGGCGAGGTCTAGCTAAAAGTGGTAAACTCAGGTGAATGAATATTTATGGACGAATCAATACTTACAGAAGCGCGAGAAAATCAGAAGACGCAATTTTTGGCGTCGCAGTTTGATGTGCTCGTGAAGCGCGAGCAAGAGCTTGAAATAATGGCGGCTGACCCCGAGATGGCCGAGCTTGTTGCCGAAGAGCGCACGATGCTCGAGGAGCAAATGCAAACCATGTACGACGAAATTGCGCGTATCCTCGAAGCGTCGCGTGTGGAAGATGAAAAGCCCTATGGTGTCATCCTGGAAGTGCGCGCTGGTGCCGGCGGAGAGGAAGCAGCACTCTTTGCTGAGGAGCTCGCGTCGATGTATGCAAAGTATGCAGGAAGCCAAGGGTGGTCGTGCATCACGCTTTCAGAGTCGCGTTCCTCACAGGGAGGTTTTAAAGAAGCGACGTTTGAAATCATTGCGCCGCTTGCGTACGACGCACTGCGATTTGAAACGGGGGTGCACCGTGTGCAGCGTATTCCCGTGACCGAAAAAGCAGGGCGCATTCACACCTCCACTGCTTCTGTAGCCATTTTGCCCATGCGCAAAAAGCCAAGCATCGATATCAACCCATCAGATATTGAAATGGAGTTCTCGCGTGCAGGCGGTGCAGGGGGACAAAACGTCAATAAGGTTGAGTCGGCGGTACGCCTCATTCACAAACCCACAGGCATTGACGTTCGCTCACAGTCGGAGCGCAGTCAGCTTAAAAATCGTGAAAAGGCCATGTCGCTCCTCATTGCAAAGCTCGAAGTACTCCATGAGGAGGAGGAGGCCAAAAAGCATGCCGCCACCCGTAAGGAACAAATTGGCACTGGTGACCGCTCAGAAAAGATTCGTACTTATAACTTCCCGCAAAGCCGTATCACCGACCACCGCATCAAGGTGTCGTGGCACAACCTTGAAAAGGTGATGCTGGGAGAATTAGACGACATCATTGAAGCCCTTAAGGGGGTTGCATCGGGGGAGCGTGAGGTCGGCAACGCCGTTGCGGAATGAGGTCTCCTGTGGTATTGTGCTTCGAACGCGTACGGCGCGTTTTTTGTACCTCGAGGTACCCGATTCAGCCGTATCAACCGCCGCATTAATGAGTGGCTGGGAGTTATTACAAGGAATACTACATGAATACTAAAAACAACCTTATACAGCAGCTTTTCACTGCAGGTGCGCACTTCGGCTTTTCTAAGTCACGTCGTCACCCATCGGTAGGCGCATACCTTTTCGGCACCAAGCAGGGTACTGATATTTTTGATCTTGAACGCACCAGCGCACTTCTTACCGATGCCGCTTCATATCTCCGTACACTTGGTGAAGAAGGCAAGACTGTCCTTTTCGTATCTACCAAAACTGAAGTTGCTGATATTGTCCGTGCAAGCGCCGATAGCGCAAACATGCCGTATGTCACGAACCGCTGGATTGGCGGTGTGCTTACCAACTTTTCTGAAATTAGGAAACGTCTTGCTCGTTTGGCACTCCTCAAAGACCAGAAGGCAACGGGTGAACTTGACCGCAAATACACCAAAAAAGAGCGCCTTATGGTGTCTCGTGAAATCGACAAACTCGAATTTAACTTTGGCGGCATTCAGCGCATCGAGCGCACACCAGACGCTATTGTGGTCGTTGACCCCCGCCACGATGCGGTTGCCGTAACTGAGGCAAACGATGCCAAGGTGCCGGTAGTGGGTGTTATGTGTTCTGACTGCGATATGTCAAAGATTGCAAAGCCAGTGCTTGCAAACGACGCACATCGTGCCAGCGTGACCCTTGTTATGAAGGAACTCACTGACGCACTTATCGATGGTCGCTCTCGCTACACCCCCAAAGTGTCTACACCAGCGCCACGTACCCCTGACCGTCGCGCGTCTGCTGAATAAGTAACGCATAGCAGGTGTCCTTAAGGACTACCATTTACATTTGTCATTGTTCATCACATCACTATTCTATGGAAATAACTTCAGAAGCACTTAAGGCACTCCGCGACCAGACTGGTATTTCGGTGATGCAGTGCAAAAAGGCACTTGAGGAAGCAGGAGGTGACATGGAAAAGGCGCTGGTTATCATCCGCAAAAAGGGTGGGGAAGCAGCTGCAAAAAAGTCTGATCGTGAGCTTGGAGCAGGCGCTATTGGTTCGTATGTGCACTCGACCCACGAAGTGGCAGCATTGGTAACACTTTCATGTGAGACTGACTTTGTTTCCAAGAACCAGGAGTTTGTGGCGCTTGCACGCGATATTGCCATGCAGGTTGCTGCAACGAACCCAAAGGCACTCACCAAGGAGGAAATCTCTGAAGAGGAGGTAGCAAAGGCACGTGAGGTGTTTGTGAAGGAGGCAGAAGGGAAGCCAACAGACATGATTGAGAAAATTGTGGAAGGTAAGCTCAATGCATACTTCAAGGAACAAGTACTCTTAAGCCAGAGTTACATCAAGGACGCCGACCGTACCGTAGAAGATCTCCTCAACGGTGCTACACAAAAGTTTGGTGAGCGAGTCGTCATCCGTGCGTTCGTCCGCTTCGGGGTTAAATAAGGAAGTGCTATGGGAGCATCGGTTACATTTCTTGTTCTCGGTTCACTCTCTACACTCTTTCTTACATTCCTTTTCGTGGTTGAGGACCGCCGCGGCGTGCGCTTCGGCGAGCGCGTGCGCGGGATATTCGACCGCATGATTCTAGGCATACAGGCAGGAGTGCGCAATTCATTTCCCGAAGTGAACGACCACTTCTTTCAGGAACTCTTTTATTTCGTGGTACACAAGGTACTTTCCTTTGTACTTACGTTGCTTAGAAAACTTGAGCATGTCGTATTGCACATTGTGCGCTTCAACCGCATGCAGGTGATGCGGTTGCGTAGACCCGAACACAGCGCTACGAGTGGTGGGGTGAGTGATCAGCTACCCAATCATCTCGCCGATATTGCTGAGCATAAGCGTGCGGTTGAACTCAGTCATACTGAAAAGTCGAAGCGGAAAGAGGCATCTATCGAGGGAAGTGGCCCGTTTTAAATTCTCTCAAATTGTATTAGAATGGGCGTTGCGGTAAGCATGAACAGTACACATCATGCAGAATCGCAAAGGCGCTGCAGTTTAAGGATTACATGATTTGAGCCGACTTAGTGAGGTTGGGATGGGACCCAACCGCAAGAGGTTGTCAGCAATTTCGACCGCAGGAAGAAATTGTGCTACAACCTGAACAGCTCCTGTAATGAGAAGGTGGTGGAGTGAGAAATGGGGTGGGACCCATTTCGCAAGACCTTGCCAGATGATTTATGAGGAGCGAAATAAATCGTCGACAAGGTGTACAGTTTCTGTAAGAAGACGAACGGGGTACACGAGCACTTGTACCTGAAGAATTAAAAATTTTGAGCCGACTTAGCTCAGTTGGTAGAGCAACTCACTTGTAATGAGTAGGTCCCCGGTTCAAGCCCGGGAGTCGGCTCAAAATTTTGAATTCGGAAAAATATGACGGACGACACAACATTTGCAAATAATGCAAAAGAGGTAATTAAAAGTTTTTTCTCGCGGTAAACATCACGTCGCATGTGTGATGGAAGGCGATTCGGCAACTCTTACTTGAGTATTGTCCTGAACTCCGTGTGGTATTTGAGGAGGACGGTAAAATTGTCTCGTTTCCCACCTCGGACCTACTTCCTCACCCTTACCTGCATCCCTAAGCTAAACCACATTTTGTGGCTTTATTCAAAGAGGAATCGGGGCTATACTGAGCAGATATGGGTATAAATATGGACCTGCTTCCGTATGCGAAGCGGCCAGACTTTAAGGTGGGGCGGGCGCCAGAGCTTTCGGGTAGCGACAGGCGTTTTTACCGTATGCTTGAAATACTCCCGGGTGTTGCATCATGGACCACCATCATTGGTGTACTCCTCCTTTCAAACTACGCTCCTTTCATCGCGGCATACTTCGTCATCGGCTTTTCTATCTATTGGGTGCTCAAAACAGCATTCCTCTCTTACCATCTCCGCTACAACTGGAAACGGCTTCGCCACCACCTTTCGCTCAATTGGGCGTCACTCATCGAGCGTTTCGAGTATGGCCATCTCTACCACGTGGTCGTGTTGCCGTTTTACGAAGAGTCTGAAGAGGTGGTAAACCAAACCATTGCCTCTATTGCAAACACACACTACGACACGAAGAACATCATCATTGCACTTGCTTCAGAGGAACGCGCAGGCGAGGGAGCAGCGAAGGTGGCGGAAGCCATGCGTGTGAAGTGGAAAGACACATTCGGGTATTTCTTGGTAACCGTGCACCCGAAAGACATTCCTGGTGAAATGGCGGGGAAGGGCTCAAACGCTTCATGGGCAGCTGAGAAAGTGCGTACCGAGGTGCTCGACCCACGGGGCATTCGGTACAACCACACACTCGTGTCTATTTTTGATATCGATACTGTGCTCTATCCTGAGTACTTTAACTGTTTGATCTGGCACTTCATGACGGCGAAGCGTCCGCTCAAAAGCTCGTTTCAGCCAGTGCCAATTTTTAATAACAATATTTGGGAGGCACCAGCGGTGGCGCGGGTGGTGGCGATGTCATCGACCTTCTGGGAAATGGTCCAGCAAGAGCGTCCCGAACGCATGGCAACCTTTTCTTCGCATTCAGTCTCGTTTCAGGCACTCTACGAGGTGGGCTATTGGCAAACCAACATGGTGAGTGAAGACTCGCGCATTTTCTGGAATCTCTTTCTGGCAAATGATGGCGAGTATGATGTCATTCCGCTTTCATACCCCGTATCGATGGATGCGAATGTGGCCGCATCATTCTGGGGAACGATGCGCAATATTTATAAGCAGCATCGTCGCTGGACGTACGGCGTTGAGAACTTCGTGTACATCATT
>JBJOQE010000064.1:0-8919 GCA_046050105.1 Candidatus Parcubacteria bacterium | reverse complement strand
CGGCCAGACCCCTAATATCTGCCCCTGTTTTGGCAAACACCAGACCCTCAGTAAGTGCACCGTGGTACGCCCGACGGACTGCTTCAGGGCTTCCCTTGAGAAACCCAGGCTTGACCGATGGTACCGGAGCGGACACGGCTTGCTTGTACCTATAGAAGGAGTACATCCCAAACGTTCCCGTCTTTTGAAGCGCAGGCCACGATGCAGGGGGTGTGTCTTCTTTGTAGAGAAGCCATGTCGCACCCTTGGTCGGGTCAACAAACGCCCCCTTTCGATACTCAGTAAGCCACTTCTCTGCAAGTGCCCGGTCGCGAGCATACCTTACGGCATCGTCGGGTGTATCGTCGAGACCGTCGCAGGTCCACGAGAAATCGCAGTTTTTCCCACGCTCGTGCCCGTCTTGGATGACGCCCACCACGGTGCGCGGCCACCGCTTGGCTTTGTCGGCCATGCGGTTAAATACCACCGCGGTGATGGCCTTGCGGCCAATGTCGGTATTCTTCTCCCCACGATGGAAGTACATATTGAGAGCGAGCTCTGTCACCTCGTTCTCACGCACTGCCACCTTTGGTATCACCACCCGCGAAGCGTGCAGTGTGTACCCCACGTAAAAAAGCATCCCCGCACATCCCATGATGCACAGAAATACCCATGGTTTGAGCCATTTTTTATTCATTTTGCCTCCGGAACTATGCATTATATATTATAGCATAAAGATGCACTTTTGTAAATAGTTTATATTGACGAAACGTAGCTACCTGTGTACTCTCCTCAGGAAAAGGAGGTCTTTCAATGCTTTCAGCTGAACAAGTCATTCTGATGTGGCTCAGTGCGCAATCGGGTTTGCCCCCAGGGCTCAGTATTACCCCCTCACAAGGCGAATCATGCTTTAAGGTGGTATGGAAACACCCGTCCTACGACGTACCATTTACTGTATTTCGGCTCCAGGTAAACGCATGTGTCGTGACCATACAGAAAGACAATCGGGAGAAGGTACGCAACGCGCTCACCGCCCATCCGGAAGGCTTTGCAATCGAGAAGCGCGTCTTCGATGCACTCGCAGAGCATACTGATCACACACCAGTATGGTTTATTCATGCGAAACGGAGCAAAGAGTTCCATGATCTGCGCGGTATCGATGGGTTTGTACACGCACGAGTGGGCAAAAATACTGCCGATGTTCCCTTTCAAATCAAATCTTCGAAGGGCGGCATTGTGCGTTATTTCGAAAAATATCCTGAGTACAGAGGGAAAATTGCCGTAATTTGCATACAAGACACCATGTGCAACGACACCATTCGGGCACGGGTATACAGCGCAATTGGCGGCATCAGAAAACAAGTTGTTACCGGAGCATTCAAGCTTGAGGACACCATGCGCCTGGTAGCTACACAACGCACTCGTTCACACGGATAACACACCCCCGCCATTCGTGCGGGGGATTTTTTTGACATATTTCACACCCCTGCTATACTCAAAAAGCAGTTACCTGAAGTCGGCTTTACCAGCCGGCCCTTTTTATTTCAAAAAATCACAAATCATATATGTTCGACCTCAAAGTCATTAATTCGGTCATCGACCAGATGGGCGAGGAACGCGGTATCACCCGCGAGAAAATGCTCGACGCGATTGCTCAGTCACTCGCTACCGCATACAAGAAAGAATATGGAAAACGCGGCCAAATCATCCGTGCGCATTTTGATATAGCAACGGGCACCACTGAGTTTGAGCAGGTGAAAATTGTGGTTGACGAGACCATGGTGCGCCTCGACGACCCTATTGTGGAAGAAGTTGAACGCCCTGAAGATCGCGGCGACCGCCGTCGCGAAAAAGAAGAAGAATTGGTTATCCCACAAGTAGCCGAGGGTGAAGCACGTGTGCGTTTTGACCCTGAAAAGCACATTCTCATTGAAGACGCTCGTTTCATTAAGAAGGGTGTGGTGCTCGGTGAGGAACTCATCTTCCCCCTCGAACAGAAAGAGGACTTTGGCCGTATTGCCGCGCAAACTGCAAAGCAGGTGATTATCCAGAAAATTCGTGAGGCTGAAAAGGAAGCAGCACTCGCAGAATTTGGCCAGAAGGCTGGCGACATTGTGATGGGTCACGTGCAACGCTTCGAACGTGGCAACCTCTATGTGGACCTCGGCCGTGTCACTGGTGTTATGCCATTTGATGAACAGGTGCAAGGCGAACGGTACCGCACCGGTGAGCGCATTCGCGCCCTCCTCGTTGCCGTTGAAGAAACACCACGCGGCATCTTCATCAAACTATCTCGCTCACATCCAGACTTCCTCGAGAAACTTTTTGCCGTTGAGGCACCTGAGCTTCAAAGTGGCGCCGTGGTGGTAAAGGCAATTGCACGCGAGGCGGGCTCACGCTCAAAGATCGCCGTCGCGTCTACTGACCCGCACATCGACCCTGTTGGTTCTCTCGTTGGTCAGCGTGGTGTGCGCGTCTCAACCGTTATGAGCGAACTGGGCGGCGAAAAAATTGACATCATTGAATGGTCTGAAAACCTCAAGAACTTTATTGAGGACGCACTCTCGCCAGCTCGTGTAGCATCAGTGGAACTCCTTGAACAAGAGGGCGAGACGGTGCACACTGCGGCAAAGGTTACAGTGGCTCAAGACCAGCAGTCACTTGCTATTGGTCGAGGTGGACAGAACGTACGCCTTGCGGCAAAGCTTACCGGCGCAAAGATTGATATCGTTTCCTCGGGAGCACCTCTTGAGACTGCAACTGAAACTGCTTCGGACAATGTTGCAGAAGAAACGGTCGAAAAGGAAGTTGCTGAAGAAAAGTCTGACGAAGCAGCTGCGTAAATTATTCACTCATTCACCTTCACCATGAACTTGTGGCATGACATCGACCCCGGCACTGAAGACGTCGTAAACACTATTATTGAGATCCCTAAGTTCTCAAAAAATAAGTACGAGATTGATAAGGAGACAGGGCTCATTGCGCTCGACCGCGTGATGCACACCGCACAAGACTACCCTTTCGACTACGGCTTCGTACCCCGGACACTCTGGGAAGACGGCGATGCGCTCGACGTTGTACTACTCACTACCTACCCACTTATGCCGGGCATCTTGGTTCCGGTGCGTATGGTTGCGGTAATGGATATGATTGACGATGGCGATTCGGACGCAAAGATTATTGCGGTTCCCAAGAAGGATCCTCGCTTTGATGAAGTGAAAGACCTCGGCGACATCAATAAGCACACCCTTAAGGAAATCGAACACTTCTTTGCCACCTATAAGAAAGTACAGAACAAAGAGGTGGAAGTGAAGGGTTTCAGCGACGCCGCAGCGGCAAAGGCGGCATTCGCAAAATCACGCGCACTCTACCAAGAAAAATTCGCGAAATAATTTCTTCTCGACAGGAGATGTGATAAACCACCAAGCCCCCTACGGCTTGGTGGTTTATACTATATGCATGCTCGCTCACACACGCTCGCAGAAACTCTCATACGCCGCAGCGGGAATACTGTTCCTGTTTCTTGGCACATATGCCACCGTAGTACTGGCGCAAGAAGCCACTACTACCACGGGTGTGGCATCCACCACTCCACCCATAGTCGCACCAGTAACAGACGACCCAGATATAAGTGCACGGAAAGAAATACGTAGAGTTGAGTTTCGAAACCAAGTTGCTCCACAGGTAAAAAATCGAACAAAAAACCTCCTCGAGAATATTACGAACCGTCAGAACGCCACCCTGCTCCGCATGGAACGCATTAGCTTGCGCATACGTTCGCGTATAGAAAAAGAAGAACAAACGGGCGTTGATGGTGCTCTGTCACGCGAAGCGCTAGCACAAGCAGCGGAGTCGATTGAAACTGCGCGAAGAGCGCTCCTTCGTATCACCGACCTCCGTATGGACCGCATCGTCGACGGCAATACTCCGCGTAAAGACTTCGCCGTACTTTCTGCAGAAATACAGAACATCGCCCGAGAGCTTGGCACAGCACGGAACAACCTTGGCATTGCCCTCATGCGCCTTTCGGTACCCGATGCACGCACCGCAACTACTACTTCAGCATACATGCCATGAATGAGTCTGACACACGAGGCACGATTCGCACTGAACCGTTTGTCCCCGCACCAAAGTGGGGTGGGCCACTGTTAGGTATAGGCATCCTCGCCCTCACCACACTCGTAGGCGGTGTCTATCTTTCAAATCGGATGGACCAAGAGCCACCAGAAGCCGTATTGCCCGCACGTATCAACAACGAACCGGAAACTGTTCGTGCCAATGCCGATGTCTCTATTCTTGAAAGCATGAGCCCTTCAGACGACCCTGCACTCATCAAGGCCGACTTAGATGCTACCGCCATCGACTCCATCGAGGCAGACCTTCAAACCATCGACGCCGAACTCGGCGAATTTGAAGCAAAACTTGAGGCGCTCTGATGTTTCGTGGGAAACCCAAAGTGTATAACAGCTGATAGTCTCGACCACCGCTCATCATGAGCGGTTTTTTGTTGATTCTCTAGTCTCAAGAGCTACCCTTGGTATTGTATTGGCGTTCTGTGCATTAGTACCACCAAACGTACGTAGTGAGCGTGGATGTGTGGGGAGACTTACGGACGCCAGCTTTTCAACGAGCGGAGCGACTATGAAAAGCAAGTGCTCTTGGGGTGAACGACCGCAGCCGGAGCATACCGTCCATTGCGCCTTCAGCAACGTACGTACGCAGCGAGTGTTCACCATTGTGGAATGTTGCACAGGCTGAACGTACGAAGCGAGAGCGCACCTCTGTAAAGACTTGCGCAAGCGCCCGCAGCTGGTGTCTGCCGTCTCTTTAGGCGCGAAGCGCAACGGCAGAACCGGGCGCTGAGCATAGTGCTGGCTCCGCTTAGAGCCAGATAACGGTCTTTACAGAGGTGCGCTCGAGCGGAGAGTTGCTTTTCACCCCCGAAATACGTAGACTAACAATCTTATATTTATGTCACACTCACACGCGCACCCTCATACACACGAACACGGCCACTCGCACGCCTACACCGCAAAAGTGGAGCGAAAACCCGGCTCAATGGCTGTCGTCACTGTTGATGTACCACCAGAAACCGTTACGTCACACCGCCGCTTTGCCCTTGAATCTATCCAGAAGAATGCCTCCCTCGACGGCTTCCGCAAGGGCCACGTACCAGAGAAAGTGCTCGTGGAAAAAGTGGGTGAAATGGCAATCCTTTCTGAAGCTGCTGAAATTACCATAAGCCACCTCTACCCACATATCCTTGAATCCGAAAAACTTGATGCGATTGGCTCTCCAAAGGTAGCCATCACCAAACTCGCTCCGGGCAACCCACTCCAGTTTGTGCTCGAAATCTTTTTGATGCCTGAAGTGACGCTCCCTGATTACAAAGCTATTGCGAAGACGCAGAATGCTGCGGGAGTAAATATTGACGTGACCGACACCGACGTAGAGGAAGCGATAACGCGTGTGCTCCGCCAAAAGATGGCGTACGACCGCATCCAGGCTAAGGCGGCCAAGAGGCAGGAAGCTGAAGCAGCGGGTCTCACACTCCCCACACCAGAAACGGCAGAGGAACCCGAAGAGGACTACTCGAAACTTCCCCTCCCTGAACTCACCGACGACCTCGCCAAGACATTGGGTGCTTTCGAGACAGCTGCACAGTTTAAGGATGAAGTTCGTAAGCACTTGGGTTCTGAAAAAGAACGCGAAGCAACCTCAAAGCGCCGCGCCGCACTCACCGACACCATCGTGGACGGTGCCACCATCGACCTCCCCCAGATTCTCGTTGACTCTGAGATTGCTCAGATGATGGGAGAAATGGAATCTGACATCACCCGCGCAGGCCTCAAGATGGAGGACTACCTCACCCATGCAAAGAAGACAAAGGAGGACCTTCTTAAGGAATGGACGCCGACCGCAGAAAAGCGCGCGAAACTTCAGCTTGTCCTGAATGAAATTGCGAAAAAGGAAGCAATTGAACCAGACGAAGCAAGAGTTGCTGCAGAAGTAAGCGGGCTCCTCTCTCGCTTTGAAGATGCCGACCCTACCCGCGCCCGCATTTACGTAGAGAGCATTCTCCGCAATGAAGCCGTTATGGAGATGCTGGAGAAGATCTCATAAGGGAACAAGTATAGAAATGAAAAACACGCATGGAATTCCTCCATGCGTGTTTGCTACGTCTCACATCAATCCATAAGCTCCACGGGGGGGCAAACCCGCTGTTTCTTTGCGAGGATGAATGCCCCAGCAAGTTCGCAGAACTCTTTCATAGACCGGGTGATTGTTTTGAACAACCCACCGATAGGGCGGAAGATCGCGTAGAGGACCTTCCCTACGGGAGAAAAGATTGCAGTAAGTGCTTTTGCCAAGCGCGGCGGCGGTGGCGATTCACCAGAGTACTTCCGCTCAGCGTAAGCTTGTTGCTCCTCATCATTCATACGTGAGGGTGCTGCTCGCTCTTTCTCTTCACGCCACGAGAAAAATAGGTTTAGTGTGGCGGCTATACATCTAATTATCCCAACACATACTGCCATTAGAATGACCCAAGCGAGAAACGAGAGAACCATCCAGATCTCAACAAACACTGCTCCGTAGAACAAGCGCTCGAGAACAGAAAGTGGGGGAAGTTGTTCTGCTTCAACCAGCTTAGGCAAAATCCCTAACACTACCCGCCACACGATATCGTAGCGGTATACATGGAGGCCTACCCAGGCCGCAATCATCGCCCACCACGGGAGTGTGCGAAGCTGCGAACTCTCCGAGTTGAGGAGTGGCCTGAATGGGAGAAGTAAGATTGATAAGACCACCATCCAAAAAAATGGACAGAGATTCACCCTCCCTCGCCACATACTGAAGGCGAATGCCTCAATCCCACTGCCCTCGACCAGCCGCACCAGTGGTGAATCTTTCCGAAGCTGCATGACAACACCCTTTCATTGATTTGAGTTGATAGAACAAATTTACTGTAATTTATTACACATATTTTGGTTAATATGTCAATATTTTGCCGTACTTCTCCGTATTGGCCTTTGCTTTTTTACAATGTTCCTATAGTCTATTTAATATGCACGACAAAAAAATAAATCCTATGTCCGACATGCTCGTCCCGATGGTCATTGAAAAAACCTCTTTCGGTGAGCGTGCCTTCGACATTTACTCACGACTCCTCAAGGAGCGCATCATCTTCGTAACCGGCCCCATTGAAGACTATGGCGCAAACCTCATTGTGGCCCAGCTCCTCTTCCTTGAGGCTGAAGACCCGAAGAAAGATATCTTCCTCTATGTAAACTCTCCGGGCGGCAGTGTTTCCGCGGGACTTGCTATTGTCGACACCATGAACCACGTAAAGCCGGATATTGCTACGGTATGTGTGGGCCTCGCTGCGTCTATGGGTTCCATCATCCTTGCCTCAGGCGCGAAGGGTAAGCGCTTCGCCCTCCCGAACGCCGAGGTCATGATTCATCAGCCGTGGGGTGGGGTGCAGGGTCAAGCGTCTGACATCGAAATTACCGCAAAGCACATCCTCGCGACTCGCGACCGCTTGAACAAAATCCTCGCAAAGGCATCGGGTAACCCGCTTGCGAAAATTGAAAAGGACGTTGACCGTGACTTCTTTATGACCGCTGAAGAATCGAAGAAATACGGATTGGTAGACGTGGTCTATAAATAGACAAGCGTGATAAAAACCCCCTGATTCACCAATGAATCAGGGGGTTTGTCGTAGCGCTAGTCCATCCGCAACAGCAGATGGCCAAAACCTGCGTAGTCGAAACTCATGTACATACTCGAGAGCGCATACCCAGATACGATATCCATGACTACAAAAGTTATGAGGGGAAACACCACGTAGAATCTGAACGCAGAAGTGGTAAAGCGAGTCATCAAAAACTCCTCAATACGGACCTTTCGTACACTACCATGGTCAAAAACATGATGCACGCAGCTACAGCTATTCGACACATACCACTACCTCTGGTATCGTGAGCGTACGGGGTTATTCGAAATTGATAAACTGCCCGCACGACCGACACGACTTGGCACACATTCCCCCATCGCACAGTACGGCACACAGACGATTTCTCGATTGGTAACGCGATGGAACATTGACGCTTGGCGTGACGGCCTTGGGCCACACGTATGAACACTGAACTGATACCGATTGTCGCCCTTTTGGTGGGTGCCTTTGTCGGCTACTTTGCACGCAAGTACCATGCTCTCTCTCTCAAAAGCTCTGCTGAAATCCGCATTCGTCAGGTAGAACTCGAAGCACGCGAAAAGCGCGACGAAATCCTCAAAAAGGCTGAGGGTGAGGCGGAGCGTATTCGCGAAGAGAAGCATAAGGAAATGAAGGTTATGGAGGAGAAATTCCTCAAGATGGAAGAGCGTCTCGTGAAGCGTGAAGAGATGCTCGATCAGCGCCAAATGGATACCGACTCACAGGTTGAGGCGGTGCGCGGAAAAATTGAAGAAGTAAAGGCTATTAAAGTACGCTTGGATGAACGCGCCGCTACTATTGACACCGCGTATGAACGCGTTGCCTCTCTATCAAAGGAGGAAGCGAAGCTTGAGGTTATTGCGCGCATGGAAAAAGAGGCCGAAGCGGACCTCACGCAGCGTATGCAGAAGCTGGCCATGTTTGGTGAAGAAAAACTCGAAGAGAAAGCGCGCGAGATTGTAACGACCGCCATACACCGCGTAGGCAACACCGTGCGGGCCGATGCCATGACTTCGTCCGTCGAGATTCCTTCAGACGACCTCAAGGGAAAGATTATCGGAAAAGAAGGAAGGAACGTGCGCGCGTTTGAGCGTGCATCGGGTGTTGATGTTCTTATTGATGAATCTCCCGGTATGATTGTCCTTTCTTCGTTTGACCCAGTGCGCCGTCAAATCGCCAAGACTGCGCTAGAAAACCTTATTGCGGATGGCCGCATCCAGCCC
>JBJOQE010000063.1:0-12182 GCA_046050105.1 Candidatus Parcubacteria bacterium | reverse complement strand
TGGGGCGGGTCTCATACATAAAGAGACATTGCCTTATTTCATTGGTAACAATCCATTAGAAACCTCCGATCGTACAAACCCAATTCAAAACGCCGCTCTTTATACGACATACAGTTATGATCCCCTCGATAGGGTGACGCAAAGCACTAACGCAGTGGGTGCTACTCAAAACATCTACGACCAGAGAAAGGTCACTGTGATTGATCCGGGAAATAGACAAAGAGCGTACCGTTACGATGCATTCAGCCGTCTGCAGGCTGTGGAGGAGAAGCTTGGCACCACCACCTACACCACAAGTTACATTTGGACTCCCCACAACCAACTTGCCACCAGCACTGATGCTCTCGGTAATGTGCGTGCATTTACGTACGACGGTCTTGCAAGACGCCTCTCCGCCCAAGATCTCCATGCACCTGCCGATACCACCTTCAGCACGTGGACCTATGCATATGATGCTGCATCGAATCTCGCCACCACCACCGACCCAAAGGGGCAGGTGGTAGTCCGTACCTATGACGCGCTTAACCGCCAACTGACGGAAAACTTTACTGGTCAAACGGGCACTGAGTTCACGTTTGCGTACGACAGCTGTACTAAAGGGAAGGGGCAGCTCTGTAGTGTGTCATCTGCAACTTCAACGACTGCTTACAAGTACTTTGCCAGTGGCATGCCACACGTAGTGAGTAAAACCATCGGCGGCACCACCTACCACACCACCACTACCTACGACGGCCAACTTAGTCCTCAGGAAATAACCCACCCCAACGGTGCAATGACGTACTACCAAAAGGGCGGAGCAGGTGGAGTGAACGACGTCTTTACGAAAGACCCAGGTGATGTCGATTATCGCTGGATAGCGTCGTTCTCGTACTCACCGCTCCGGCAAGTGCAAGATGAGTGGCGGAGTAACTCAACAGAAACCGAAACCTCATACGATGAGAATGAACTCTATCGAGTGAAGAGAATCCATACCTACTTCTATGGCACCGGTGGGAACCCCGAGCTCACGGCAGAGGAGGAGAACGCTGTAAGCGAGCCATTCACCCCACTGTTCGCAGCAGTGAGCGACGCCCTTGCTCCGTTTGTCGACTCGTGGACCGGCAGTTCGACAGAAGTTGCTGATACATCAAGTACCTCATCGGTAGAGACGACACTTATCGAGGAGATACCAGAAAGCATAACGGTGCCGGCGCCACTACTTGAGAGCGCATCAAGCACCGAGGTAGCACCACTACCTCGGGAAGTCGCATCAACCACACGCCTCATTTCTCCCGAGGAAAACCTTCTCGGTGTACCAAAGGATGAGAAGAAGATGGAGCCCGTCATTACGACCATTGGCACCACGCCTGATGGCGCATCCATTAAGCAAGCCCGCATATTCCAAGATGGAGCGGTGGAAGATACTGTGGTTATGGAGCAAGCCGAAGAGGGCAAGCGCATAACTAAGGGAGGTACGGTGCTGCTAACCGACATACGAAATGACGCACCACTCTTTACCCTTGTAGGTATAGGTGGCCAGGCACTCCGCATGTATGCAAAAGATGAAAAGAAAGGTGAAGGAAATGGACGCACCGCACGTACCAAGGCCGATGGCACCGTGACGTATAAAAATATTATGCCTGACGGCGCAGACATCGAGCTCGTACCGTTCTCGCATGGTGTGCGAAAAAATGTGGTGTTCGGCCAATCTCCGCTTACCGGCACGGAAGGCGAGACATACGACGTGTCATTTACCCTTGAGACAAGTGGTGCCACCGACATCCGCATCGAGGGCGCACTCGTGAGTGAAAATGGAAGCATCACAAGCAGCAAAACAGCAGAAGTGCTTGTGAATGGCGTGGTTGCTTCATATATACTTCCACCCATCGCAGAAAGTGACCAGAAGTTCTCACTTCCTGATGCGTGGAAAGCACTCGAAGCAACATACACCACAGAAACCGATGGCTCAATCACCGTTACGAAACACATCCCCACAGCATGGCTTAAGGACGCTGTGTACCCCGTGCGTGCAGACTTCTTTATGAGCCTCCGCCCCGGGTATGGCGACGGCGTTATCATTAGCCTCCCGTACCCAGGTTCGTGGAGTGCGCAACACGACGCAACACAAAGTGCACAGCTTAATTCTGTGGCCTACTTGAGCAATGTGCTTACTGGCTCGTATGTTACTTCTGGTGGATACCTCACCATCAGCCGCGACTTCTTCTCTTTCGACACTTCCGCACTTCCTGATAACGCCCTCATTGCTACCGCTACACTTAAAGTGTGGCCTACCGAGAAGTTTGATGGTATTAACGACAGTGCTTCATACATTGCGGTGTATGAAGGCCTTCAGAACTCACCGAATGAATTGGTTGCGGAAGATTACGACCGTTGTGGAAACGCTATCACCAACCCAACCGTGGGTTCAGAGCTGAAGGATGTTACGGGTATAACGGTAGGGCAACACAACAACATTGCACTCAATGCCACCGGCACAAACTGGATATCAAAAACTGGATGGACAAAGCTCTGTATTCGCACCGGCCATGACGCAGAAAACCTGGTTGTAAATAATGAGACAAATGTGTGGAAGCAAACAGGTATCTCTCACTACACCGTCGAACAAAACGGTTCCGACAAAGACCCGTATCTTGAAATAACCTACACCGACCCCGCCGCAGTGCCGCCAACCGCACCTACCTCACCAAATATATACTGGTCTTCGTGGCCATACATCCAAGCGACGTTTAACGCAGTCTTCAACGACCCATACGCAGGAGATGCCGCCACTGCCTATGAAGTGCAGGTAAGCACTTCAAGTACCGCCACCACATCTCCGTTGTGGCAAAGTGCAAAGACACAGTTCTCGGTTCCCGTACCCGTGGGAACCACTACACCGTGGATAGACTACACAGGCCCAACGCTTGCAAACAACACCGCATACTATTGGCGTATCCGCCTCTATGACACCACCGACACGGTAAGTCCATGGTCCACCGGACTCCAGTTCTCTGCAGCAGACAACTTCAACCTCTATCCTGCACGCCAAGACCTGGTATACAAGTACGATGCTTCGGGCAACATCACCGCAATCTCCGACGTATCCGTCACCACCTCACCAAAAACCACCGTATACGCATACGACACCCTCTCCCGCCTCACCTCGGTTGGCACAACCTCAGGCACCGTCTCATACAGTGGGTACCTTCCCATCGTCACGTTCTCAAACCCCACCCCATACCGCACCTATACGCTAAACGCACTCGGCAACCTCACGAACGCGTCACACATAGGTTCATACGTCTATGCAGGCACTGCACGTGCTAACCCTCACGCACCAACCACGGTAGGTGGGGTAACCCAAACATACGACAACAACGGCAACCTCCTCACGGGTGCAGGGTACACCAACACCTGGAACTACCGCAACGAACTATGGAAGGTAGCGAGTGGGACCGCAAGCACCACCTATAGCTATGATGTGGGAGGTACCCGTATCCTGAAGCAGAATGCAACCTCAACCACCAGGTACATCTCTCCTGAGTATGAGGTGACAGGTTCCACCACCATACGCCATATCTATGCCAATGGTTCCTTGATTGCGAGTGTGGAGCGAAGTGGAGCTGTGTCAATAGACTCATACATACTCAAAGACCACCTAGGCTCCACCCACATCGTCGCCAACAAGCAGGGGAATGCAGTGCAGACACTGGAGTATCATCCGTATGGGGAGGTGCAGTCATACAAGAGTGTGACAGAGATACTCTTCCAAGATACGCTCAACCCCACATACACCGCCTCCTCTTGGAACGTAAGTGCCAATACTGCAAGTACTCCTGTATACCAAGGCACTTCCTCACTCCGTGTGTCATATTCCGCACCCTGGGGAGGTATGGCATATACCAAGTACCAAGACACCTCCCCATACACCACCCTCTCCCTCTCTCTCAACATAGGCACAAGCTCCACCCCTGACCTATACCTATACTTCACCAACGCATCAGGTACACCACTTGGAATCAAGAACCTCTCCTCATACATACCAGGTGGTATACAACCAAACACCTGGCATACACTCACTATCCCCCTTCAGGACCTCAATGTGCAGAACTATGTAGGAACCCTCACCCTAAACCTTGAGTCATCCCTTGCAGTACCTCTGTATCTTGATAGCATTGGCTTTGGAGGTACCAAGCAAGAACCCAACCAATACATAGGCCAAGACTTCGACCCTGAGAGTCAGATGAGCTATCTGAATGCGCGTTACTACGAGGGGTCGCGTGGTCAGTTCCTCTCACAAGATCCAGTTTTCTTGGACATGGGACTTGATACATTGGAAACCTTTGCCGTTATGAGGAACCCTCAACTCGCAAACAGTTACTCTTATGCGGGCGATAATCCAATAAAGGATAAGGATCCTAACGGTAGAATAATTGATACACTAGTGGACTTTGGTTTTATTGCCTATGATGTATATAGAGTTGGAGATGCTTACCTTAATGGTGGAAATGTTCAAGAAGAGTTAGGATATCTAGGTCTTGATGTTGCAGGAGCAGCAGTCCCATTTGCTACAGGATTTGGCGCTATTGCAAGAACGGCAAAAATCGCAAGCAAGGCAGAGAAAGCATACGAAGAAGGTAGAGCTGTAGAGGCAGGAATTAAGATTGGCGAGGCTGGTGGTCCAGGAGCAGGTAAGCGTTTCCCTAAGAGTGTTCAAGATACTGCACGTCAACAATCTCAAGGAAAATGTGTATTCTGTGGAGTAGACACGCAGCAGGGAGTGAGAGGTCCTACACAGTCACAGACAGATCATGCAATACCAAAATCTAAAGGTGGAAACAACTCTCAATCGAATGCACAAAATACTTGTCGCTCATGTAATCTGTCAAAAGGATCCAATACTTCCGTTGAACATGTACAGAAGCAGTTGATTAAAGTACTGAAGGCATATGTTAAGAAATTGGGTGGTTGATATAAACTATTATGAAACAAAAGGAAAATGAGAATCTAGTAAAAGTCTTCTTCGACTTAAGCGGTACAGGTTGGGAATGGGAATCAGAGAGCCTGTGGGCGCTAGCCGAAGAATCAACTGATATATTTAAGCTCGACAATATCCCATTGCTTGCTTATGGAATAAGCCAAGGTGATATCTTCCGCGCAGAGCTATCAAAGGATGGAGTTTATTACTTTAAAGAAGTAATAAAGCACGAGGGTAATTCTACTTTTCGCATTAATTTTAAAGAGATTCCTGACAAGAAAGTATTAGAGGAATATCTTAATGATTTTAAGACAATCGGATGCAACTACGAAGGTAATGGCGCAACTATCTACGCTATAGACGTGCCCTCAGAAGTTGATCAAAAGAAAGTCGTTGAACTACTTATGAAAGGGGAAGCGTCTGCATTGTGGGACTATGAGGAGGGCTATGTTTACAAAGTTTAAGTTTGGTTTGCTTCGGAAGAAAATAACCTCACATCTTTCATTTTTCGTTTGCTCGCTCCCTCCATACTGTTGAAGTCCATCACAGTGATTCGAGTTCCATTTTTCTTCTTCCAGTACTGTGCCATTCGTTCAGCCCACTCAATCTCTGTAGTAACTTTGTATTCGATTTTCACGACACCACCTTCATCATCGGGGGAGAATGGGGTCAGCCACCATTATAATATAATATACTCATGCCACGCATAACCAGGGTCGATGTGGGTGGAGAGGTATATCATGTCCTCAATCGTGCAAACGCGCGTGTTCAGATATTCGATACCGATGAAGACTATCGTCAATTTGAGGACATACTTGCCGAAGCGGTGGAGAAGTATGATATGCGTCTCTTGGCATACTGTGTGATGCCCAATCATTGGCACCTGGTGGTGCATCCCCGAAACGATGGAGATCTCCAAACATTCATGGGGTGGCTCACTAACACACATACACGACGATGGCACGTATCAAAAGATACAGTCGGCCACGGACACCTCTACCAAGGACGGTACAAATCCTTTATTTGTGAACAAGATACTTACCTCCTGACACTTATCCGCTACGTGGAACGGAATGCCACAAAGGCAAACTTAGTGAAGAAAGCTGAACAGTGGCAGTGGTCTAGTGTGTGGAGGAGAGAGAAGGGTACACCGGAGCAGCGAAAGATATTAGCTCCATGGCCAACTAGCAAGCCAAAAAATTACCTCACACTCCTTAATACATCTCTGACTCACGATGAAGATGCAGCACTTGAGCGTGCTGAGAGCAAAAATATTCCTTTTGGTGATGAGTCCTGGACTGCTAGAATAGTGAAGAAGTATGGCATTGAACAGGTCTTGCGTGAACCAGGGAGACCAAAAAACGGTGGCTGACCCCGTTTATCCGTATTCCAGTGTGAGTTGGGGTCTTGATGCACTTGCGAAATGAATATGAGAGAAAAATTTCCTTCTAGTAATTTCATCATCCTCTGGTTTATAGGCGCTGCAATTGTCATGCCAGTATTGGGGTACATTGATCGTGGAGCTGCACTATTTGAAGATGTGCCCCTTATTATCTTTCTGTATATCCTGGTGGTATTAACTGTGATGTGGGATAGAAGAACCACCCATCTAGTTATTAATGGTAAAAAACCCTCACTAACTCCGGATACCACTCCTTCCGCAAAGACACCCTCGATATCTCAAAGATTCGATACATCACCCGAATACCTCAGACAGCACTGCCGTTTGTTGGCCCGTCACTCATGCTCATCTATGTCCGCCGTCAGGATGGAGTGATAGCTCACTCGACAGTACGTGAATACTCATACGATGAGTCAACGCTCAAACGCTTCTTGGCTCGACTCACGGAGCTGAACTCAAACATTGAATTAGATATTGAGTATGAGGAGTTCTTGAAAGGAGAACGCCTTCTTCGGACTAAGACAAACAACACAGCACAGAGTGTTGAACAGTGGCTCCGAGATAAGGGAGAGAGGTGGTGATGTATGCACATCACCCAAACATACGACAACAACGGCAATCTTCTCTCCGGAAATGGCTTCACTAACACCTGGAACTATCGGAATGAACTATGGAAGAGCGTAGTGGAGCTGTGTCAACAGACTCATACATACTCAAAGACCACCTAGGCTCCACCCACATCGTCGCCAACAAGCAGGGGAATGCAGTGCAGACACTGGAGTATCATCCGTATGGGGAGGTGCAGAGTGAATAAAAAAAGCCGCGGAATGCGTTCCGCGGCTTTGCGTTCAGTGCAATGACGCTTGCTGCTTTTGGGCTTTCTGGCGGGCCGCTAAGAGATATACATGCCATCCTGCCGTAATAAAGAACGTGTCCCGCTCCTCAAAACGTGTACCGTAGACGTCGCGAAGACCGAGAATGACCATGTCCGCCACTAAGTGATGCATCTGACACGTGAGTTCATCTGCGACGTGGCTCTTAACCAGAGTGCTGAGAGTCACATACTCATTCCACAAGTGTCGGAGGGGAAGTGGAGCTTCTCCGACATAGCGTGCATTCACGGCACGTTTGGGCGGCTTGTCATCAAGTTTCGATTCATCTGCTGGCTCTGTGCGCGTCAGTATGGCGATAATGTCGGTAAGGCTTTGTGGGGTTTTCATGCGTTCCTCCGGTGCTATTCTCATATCGTAATACCGTGTTTTGTTCGCTCCGTCAAACTTTGAAAAAAACTCGTTATTCGTTATCATAGGCATCTATGAATCCTGTTAGAAATAGCGGGACTATAGGTTTCTACATATCACGATACATACAAGTTAATTTCTAACGGGATGAAAGTCATTTTGCTCAAAGATGTTCCGCGGATTGGTCGCAAGTACGAAGTGAAGGATGTGCCCGACGGCCATGCCCTTAACTTCCTTATTCCTCGTCGGTTGGGAGAGCGCGCAACCCCAGAGGTGTTGAAGCGCCTTGAGGCGCAGAAGGCAAAGCATGCCCTTGAGATGGCGGCAACCGACAAAGCCTTTGATGATGCACTTAAGAACGCGAAGGACGCAGCGCCAGAGGTTAGTGCAGAAGCAAACGACGAAGGCCACCTCTACCGAGCCGTACATGCCGACGATATCGTGGCGGCCTTTAAGGTAAAGGGGATTGAGGTTGAGGAGCGAGCGATTGTGATTGATACACCCATTAAGTCGCTTGGTGCTCACACGATTAAGCTTGCCTCTGGTGGCCGCGAAGGGGAGGTAACCATCGAGGTGGTACGCGCATAAGAAACATACCTATGTCTGACTACAAACAAATCATTATCGCGTTTCTCGTCACGATTGTGGTTATCAGTGGCCTCGCCACATTTGTGGCATGGCAAAATGGAGAACTCAGTCGCCTCACTGCGGTTGAAACCTACGAAGACGTGGAAGTGCCATTCGCACTTAAAAATGCCGACAAAGTTCCGACAGACACGAAGAAAGAACCAGAAGTGCCAAACGCCCAAAATACTAACCCTAACGAAGCATCTATGAATCAAGCGACACCAAACCCTGTCATCACCATGAGTACCTCACAAGGTGATATTTCCATTGAGCTCTTTATGGATACCATGCCGGTTACGGCAGGGAACTTCTTGAAGCTCGTGAAGGAAGGTTTCTACAACGGCACGAAGTTCCATCGTGTAATTGATGGCTTTATGGTCCAAGGAGGAGACCCAAACACCAAGAGCGAAGACGCTTCACGCTATGGCCAAGGTGGACCAGGCTATGCCATTAAGGACGAGTTTGCGCCTGGGCTTTCAAACGTACGCGGCACACTCTCGATGGCAAACTCTGGCCCCAACACCGGCGGCAGCCAGTTTTTCATAAACTTGGTACCCAACACCTACCTCGACGGCAAGCATCCCGTGTTTGGCCGTGTGGTGTCCGACATGAGCATTGTCGACAAGATCTCGCTCGTGCCTCGCAACGAACGCGATGTACCCCTAGAGCCCGTGGTACTCACCAAGGTCGCAGTGAAGGAGTAGTTTTTACTACCACTGCATGCAACAAAAAACCGCCCCGAGGATACGGGGCGGTGGGAGTTCAATGCAAGGTGCGTTCTTTGTGCGGCAGAAGCTCGTCCCAAGTAATTGGTGGCACTGACTCAAGTTCAGGTTCTGGGTAGTGAGTGCGACCGATGGCCATGGTGATGCGCATCATTTCCAGGAAGAGTGCATCCACGAAGCGTAGTGTCTCGAGGTGCATTCGTGGCATTGCGCGCACAAAGCGGTGAAGCCAGATCTGCGGGTGCACACGGGAGGGTTTCTGTCCTGGGAGGAAACCCACATAGAGTGATGCGTGGTTGTCACCGAGATAGGCAAAAAGTGCATCAGTAGCTGATGGTGTGATGCCCATAGCTTGCTTCATTCGTGCGATATGACCTTCCGGATCAATAATAGATCCACTTCCCAGTTCAAGGCACACATAGCCCCTCGCATCTGGTACACCAAGTGATGTCGCGGTCTGCATAAGTCCAAGCAAGCCCTTTTGTGTGAATGCTCGGATGTTCTGCTCGCGCAGCTTTTTTCGACGTTTTGGCTGTAGATGTTTCAAGGGAACCTCCTTTGCTGCGGGTACTGTAGCACAGCCGAATCAAAAACGAAAAAGCTCCGCTGTGGCGGAGCTTTTTCATATTTAGTGGAGTTATTTTGCGGTAACGCTTGCGATCTTGCGTACCATTGGCTTGCCGTCGAAACCAACCTTCTTGGTGGTGGCAAATGAGACGATACCCGCAACCTTCGCAAAGAGGGTGTGGTCCTTGCCGATGGAGACGTTCTTGCCTGCAAGTACCTTTGTGCCGCGCTGGCGCACGATAACCTCGCTTTCCTTGACGTAGGTACCGTCAGCACGCTTCACGCCGAGGTATTTCGGGTTTGAATCGCGTAGATTTTTCGCTGTACCTCCTGCCTTTTTTGTTGCCATAAATCGCTCGTTGTCCTGTTAAATACGCTATATAATGTGTTCGTGAGTATAAAAGAAAAAGCCACAGAAATCAAGGGGTACGTCACCACGGCGTTTGCTCAAGGCGGAAGTGCCGAGGGGCTGCCCGTGGTGCTCATGGTGGTTGCAGTGGCACTTGCGTCCTACGGGCTGGGGTACAAAAGTGCAGAAAAAACCGCTGTCCTCCCGCCACCCTTGCCACTTATGATACATGACCAGGCTCCTTTTGAGGGCGTTGTAAGTAATGAAAGTACCACCCGAGCGTCAACAACAAGAGAGGTAGCCACACCACAAGCGCCAGAGAGAGCGTCCGTGAAAAATTCAGCTCCTGAAGCAAACACAGAAGGTATGTATGTTGGTTCGCGTAAGGGAACCAAGTACCACCTGCCGTGGTGCGCGGGTGCGCGGACCATCAGTGAAGAAAATAGGGTGTGGTTTGCGTCTAAGGAGGAAGCTGAGACACAAGGGTACGCCCCCGCAAAAAATTGCAAAGGTATATGAGATGGACAGTCCTATTGCGCCGCATCGGAGGTACTGCAGTATTTATACTCGGTATCGTTGCCTTGGTGTTGCCCGTGCTTCCCGGCTGGCTCCTTATTGGCGTGGGGCTTTTTATACTTTCAAAAGATTCTCCGGGCATGCAAGATCGCATTATGGCGCTCCGTAGGCGCTATGCATCTGTCGATAAAGTGATGAGGGAAGTGGAACGCCGCTTTGGGCCGCGCGAAAAGACCGACGTGCCTGAAATCGTGATAAGCGAACGAGAGATTTAATGCACTGTTCGCAGAACGGCCACTGCGCGCTATACTAAGGGTATGATTTGTGTTGATATTGAGGCTTCGGGCCTCGACCCAAAGCGAGATTCTATTGTTTCCATAGGTGCTATCGATTTAGAAAACCCCACCCGGCAGTTTTACGAAGAATGCCGCGTGTGGGAGGGGGCACACATAAGCGATGAGGCGTTGGGGGTGAACGGTTTTTCGCGAGAAGAGGTGCAAGATCCTCTGAAGAAAACGGAAGGCGAGGCAGTGCGCCTCTTTCTTGCGTGGGCATGGGAAATAGAGGGAGACCGAACACTTGCGGGGCAGAATGTTTCCTTCGACCGCGACTATCTCCAGGCAGCAGCTCTCCGCGAAGGGCTCGAGTGGGACCTTGCACACCGTACCATCGACACACACACTCTTGCCTGGATGCATATGGAGAAACGCGGACGTGTGGTACCTATTGAAAACCATCGCTCGAAGCTCAACCTCGACACCATTTTGAACTACTGTGGCATTCCCGAAGAGCCTAAGCCACACAATGCGCTTACGGGCGCTATGTGTCATGCCGAGGTGACCTCGCGCCTCCTCTATAATAAAAAGCTGCTTCCCGAGTTCGAACAGTTCGAAATTCCGTGGGAATAATAAAAACCGCACACCAAAGGTGTGCGGTTTTTAAGTTTCTCCACGGCATGCGCGCAAGCTTCGCTTGCGCGCATGCTATGCTTTTTGTATTACCAAACATATGGCACTTCTCAAAAAGAAAAAAATAGTGGTCACCAGCAAAGATGCTGCGTCAGAAAAATACCAACATGTGCGCATCATGAAGGACTTGCTCGACCCCAACGGCGACGCCGTAGAATCGTGGCGCATCTTCCGCATTATGGCGGAGTTTGTGGCGGGCTTTGAGCTTCTCCGCAAGCATGGGCTCGCGGTGTCATTTTTCGGCACTGCCCGCTGTGGCGCAGGGGAGGAAGTGTATAAACAGGCAGAAGAACTGGCAGCCAAGCTCGCAAAATCTGGCTTCACGGTCATTACAGGCGGCGGTCCTGGGGTGATGGAGGCAGCGAATGTGGGCGCGTTTAAGGTAGGAGGGAAGTCTATTGGGCTCAATATCAACCTCCCTATGGAGCAACGGTTAAACCCGTATGTCACCGAGAGTCAGCACTTCCATTTCTTCTTTACCCGCAAGGTGATGCTCGCATTTGCCTCTGAAGTCTATATCTATTTTCCGGGAGGCTTCGGCACCCTCGACGAGCTGTTTGAGCTCGTGACGCTCATCCAAACCAAGAAAATTGCAAAAACCCCGATCATTCTCTACGGGAAGAAGTTTTGGGCACCGATGATGGAGTGGATAGAGGGTTCACTCTATAAAAAATATGCCACTGTTTCTCGTGATGACCTCGACCTTATTCATGTTGTTGACTCAGTAGACGAAGCATACGATTACATCATGAAGAGTGTTAATAGGAGTAGTACTCGCCAAGTGTAGTTTCCTTCTATGCGACATATCATTCACACAGCTGCCACACCGG
>JBJOQE010000062.1:0-11230 GCA_046050105.1 Candidatus Parcubacteria bacterium | reverse complement strand
ATCACGGTACTCGCTGCATGCATTGGTTCGTGGTTTTATGCCAAATTGGGCATTGATGCTATCGGCATACCGTACTACGGCGAGCTCGTCGTGGGGATGCTCATCGTGCCGTTTTTCATTTTCATATCACTTGCCATTTATGCGAGCGGTATCATCGATGGTATCGACGGGCTGTCGGGTGGCGTATTCGGCATCATCTACGCAGCGTATGCCATGCTTGCGTTCCATCAGGGACAATTCGACATTGCAGCGCTATCGGGCGCCATCTCAGGAGCTACCTTAGCCTTTTTATGGTTTAACATCCCCCCCGCGCGCTTCTGGATGACTGAAACCGGCACTATGCCACTCACCCTCACGCTCGCCGTCATCGCGATGATGACCGACACACTGGGAGGAGGCTATGGTATTGCGGTGCTTCCCATTATCGGTTTTTTGCTTCTGGTCACGGTGCTTTCGACAGTGCTTCAGATTGCATCTAAGCGCTTCCGAGGAAAGAAACTATTGCGTGTAGCGCCACTCCATCATCACTTTGAAGCTATCGGCTGGCCAAGTTATAAGGTAACTATGCGCTACTGGGTTATTGGCATTATCGTAGCCATTATCGGTCTTATTGTGGCTGTCACCGGATAACGCACTGTCATTGATATGCGCAAAACCATCGACCGTACACTTCTCCTCATTCTTGTATTGTTAGTGCTCGTGGGGTTTTTTATCTTTACCTCTGCTTCACTCGGCTTACTCGCTCGAGAAGGGGCGCGCTTCTCTTCGGTGGCTATGAGCCAAATACTCTTTGGTATCGTTGGTGGCACCATTGCACTTTCTATTACTGCAAATGTGCATTACCGTGTGTGGCGGAAATATGCGTTTTATATTATGCTCGCAGGCCTTGCGCTCACGGCGATAGTGTTTACCCCACTTGGTATGGAGCACGGCGGCGCAAGACGGTGGGTTGACCTAGGTTTTGTGTCGTTTCAACCTGCAGAGTTTCTCAAATACGCCTTTATTATCTACATTGGCACCTGGCTTTCTGGTATGCAGAAGCATGTGCAGAGCTTTACTAAGGGGATGCTTCCTTTCTTTGGCATCATTGGCATTGTTGGTGGCCTTATGCTTCTCCAGCCTGACACGGACACCTTTGCCATCATGGCCGCGACCGCAGTGGCAATGTTTCTGACCGCAGGGGGAAAATGGCGCGACGTCTTCATCGCTGGTGCGGTGGGTCTTGTACTCTTTGCCATACTGGTATTTATGCGCCCCTATCTCATGGATCGCATCACCACATTCTTCGACCCCAGTGCTGACCCACAAGGGAAGAGTTGGCAGGTAAAGCAGTCGCTCATTGCGCTAGGTTCAGGCGGGTTTGCAGGGCGTGGCTTTGGCCAAAGTATTCAAAAATTTGAATACTTACCAGAACCAACAAACGATTCAATCTTTGCAGTTTTGGGTGAAGAATTTGGCTTAGTAGGCACCTCACTTATGGTGATACTCTTCGCACTTTTTGCTCTTCGAGGCTACCGCATAGCAACTATGGCGCCCGATCTTTTTGGCATGCTGCTCGTGGTGGGCATCACCACCGTCATCACGCTTCAGGCATTTCTCAATATTGCGGCCATGGTCGCCCTTGCCCCACTTTCCGGCCTTCCGCTGCCTTTCGTGAGCCATGGTGGAACGGCACTTTTGGCCACACTAGGGGGTGTGGGTATTATTTTGAATATTTCACGCTATCGCAAACCGAAACAGACAAAACTCACCTAATGGTCTGATATACTCAAACTATACCTTACTATGAAAATTGTACTTGTCGGCGGGGGAACAGGAGGGCACTTTTATCCACTGATGGCAGTGGCAGAGGCGTTGGCTACTCGCTCTATGCAAGAGGGGTTACCGATACCTGAACTCTTCTATATGGGTCCCGAGCCCTACAACCAGAGCGCGCTTGATGAACATGGCATAACATTCGTGCATTGCCCCGCAGGAAAGTTGCGCCGCTACCGCTCAGCACAAAACATTGGTGACTTCTTCAAGATGGTGGGGGGCACCTTTGTGGCGATTTGGAAACTCTTCCGCATTTACCCAGACGTGGTGATGTCGAAAGGTGGCTACACGAGCGTACCCGTCATTATCGCCGCAGCTCTCCTACGCATACCCTCAGTTATCCATGAGTCAGACGCAAAGCCAGGCCGCGCAAACTTACTTGCTGCGCGCTTTGCGCGCCACATTGCCATTTCATACCAAGACGCTGCCAAATATTTCCCGAAAGAAAAAATAGCGCTCACCGGTATTCCTCTCCCATCGGCAACACTACAGAAGGTCGCCATGCCACCCATCTCTCGAGAACGGCCACTGGTATTTGTGACCGGCGGCTCACAGGGCGCCAAGCGTATTAACGACTTTATCCTCTCGGCACTTCCCGAACTACTTTCTCGCTACGATGTCATTCACCAAACAGGAGAGACAGGTTTTAACGAAGTGAAACAAACCTCAGACGCTCTCATTACTGACAAAAACCTCATCGGCCATTATCGTGTCGTGCCATTCCTCAAAAGTGAAGAATTTGCAGCGGTGCTTATGGAGTCCTCTATCGTCATTGCGCGCGCTGGCTCTACCACTATTGCCAATATCGCCCTCTTCAGTAAGCCAGCCATTCTCATTCCTATTCCCGAAGAAATTAGCCAAGACCAGCGAAGTAATGCCTATTCTTATGCACGGTTTGGCGCAGCCACGGTGATGGAGGAAGGGAACTTGGCACCCCACCTCCTCATCGCAGAGATTGATCGTGTGCTCACCGACCCGTCTATACAAAACCATATGAAGGATGGTGCGGCGCATTTTATTTTCCCTGATGCTTCTGATACTATTGCGCGAGCACTTCTCACGATTGGCATCGAGCACGGTTCGTGAGCGATGCTTTGGTACCATATACTTTGTCGACTTCATCCTGTAAACGTGCGCAGTAGGTCACACTACAGCTTACGTCTACAGTATTCGTCTCCTCGTCTCTGGTACCACATCATCAGTCACGAATATTTAGCACCGCATCCAACTCGTCGTCGCGTATCTAATACCACGTAAGGACAAGAGTAATGCTAATCTCACATCATGAAAACTCCCATTGTCACCCGCATTGCTCCATCACCCACAGGCTATTTGCATATCGGCACTGCGCGCACAGCGCTCTTCAACTATCTCTTTGCGCGAAAACATGGCGGCACATTCATTGTGCGCAGTGAAGATACCGACAGAGCACGCAGCAAGCCTGAGTTTGAAGCAGAGATTCTCGAAGGCCTTGCATGGCTGGGCTTTGAGCACGATGAGTTCTATCGCCAATCAGAGCGAAGTGACATTTACCGTAACCACCTTGAGACACTCATAGAGACTGGAAAAGCATACCTCTCAAAAGAGGAGTCAAAAGCGAACCCTGGCACGATGGTGGAAGTGGTCCGTCTTAAAAACCCTGGCCGCACTATTACCTTCCACGATGAAGTGCGCGGTGATATCTCTTTCGACACTACCGAGCTTGGTGACTTTGTTATTGCACGCTCACTTGATGATGCGCTGTATCACTTCACGGTCGTGGTTGACGACTTTCTTTCTGGTGTGACCCATGTCATTCGCGGAGAAGATCATATCTCAAATACGCCACGACAAATTCTTATCCAAGAGGCCATTGGTGCATCACGACCTCAGTATGCACATCTCCCACTGATTCTTGCCTCAGATCGTTCAAAGATGTCGAAGCGTCATGGTGCAACCTCAATGGCAGCATACAAAGAGGAAGGTTTCATCGCACCTGCAGTGGTTAACTATCTTGCACTCCTTGGCTGGAACCCGGGTACAGAGCAGGAGATTTTCACCCTCAACGAACTGATAGAAGCGTTTGATCTGTCAAAAATCCAAAAAGGTGGTGCCGTGTTCGACCGCGAGAAGTTTCTCTGGTTTAACCGCGAGCACATACGGCTCATGACCGACCCCGAGCTCCTCGATGCCTGCATCGACGTCATACCAGAAGCGTTGCGGGGTGTAGCAACAAAAGATACACTGTCGCCGCTCTTGCCGCTCATACGAGAGCGCGTACAAACACTCAAAGAGATTGAATCCTGCTTGGTTGACGGTGAGTTTACGTTCGTGTTCCACACACCGGCATTTGAGACATCGCTACTCAAATGGAAAAAAGACACCGCTGTGCGCGACGCACTCCCGCGCCTGGTGCGTGTCCGTGAACTCCTGGCACAAAATATCACGGAGAATCCAACCTACGACGAGGTCAAAGCAGCACTCTGGGACTACGCAGAGGAAGTGGGCCGTGGTGAGCTCTTGTGGCCACTCCGTGTCGCTCTCTCAGGAAAGGAACGCTCACCCGACCCGTTCACCATCATTACCATCATCGGCCGTGAGGAAACATTAAAACGTATAGAAATTGCGTGTGATAGAATAGAGGGTGCATGAGGTCAATTCTTGTCCTAGTATCCATCTTTATATTGATAACCACGACGTCTGTGCCGTCTACTTTTCCTCTGTACGCACAGTCAGCGACGGTGGACCAACTCAAAACACAAATTGGCGACCGCACGAACCGACTTGCTGAAATCGAAAAGGAAATCGCCTCTTACCAAGCAGAGCTTGGTAAGGTGGGCTCACAGAAGAAAACGCTTCAGAGCGCCATAGGGCAGCTTGAGCTTGAACGAAAGAAGATTAGCGCCGACCTTTCATACACTGAAAACAAAATCGGCTTTACCGACCTCGAGATTGCAAAACTGAACTTTGAAGTGGGGGCCACCGAACAGGACATCGAGCGTAATCGAAATGCCATCGGTGAAGTCATCGACCGGTTGGCCGCAAGCGACCGCGAGACGCTTCTTGAAGTGATGCTTCGTCATCGAAACCTTTCTGAGTTCTGGGGTGAAATTAGTACTCTTGAAGAGGTGCGCGGTGTCATGCGCGAAGAAATTGCCGAGCTTGCAGAGCTTAAACTCTCGCTCGAAGGAAAGCGTGGCGAACAGCAAGGGAAACGGAGCAAGCTGCTCGCCCTTAAGGATGAATTTTCTGACCAAAAAGAAGTGCTCGAAAATAACAAATCTGAGAAAGATCGCTTGCTCAAAGCTACTAAGAATAAAGAGGCCAACTACCAAGCCATTTTGGCAGATAAGCGCAAGGCTCGTGAGACTATCGTAAAGGAGCTTCGTTCATTCGAGTCGCAACTTCAATTTATTCTGGACCCCAACACCATCCCACCACCCGGCACCAAGGTGTTCTCCTGGCCGCTTGCAAATGTGGTGATTACGCAATACTTCGGCGGTACGGAGTTTGCAAAACGGAATGCAAGTGTGTACGCCGGTCGCGCCTACCATCCTGGAGTCGACTTCGGTACACCGCGTGGCTCAAAGATCTACGCCCCGCTTAGTGGCATTGTGCGCGCAACCGGCAACACCGATGCATTTTCTGGATGCTACTCATGGGGTAAGTGGACGCTCATCGACCACCCAAATGGCCTCTCGACACTCTATGCCCACCAAGACACAATAAGCGTTGTACCAGGGCAGTCGGTCGCCACAGGTGAAATCATCGGCTACTCGGGCAACACTGGCTACTCTACCGGCCCCCACCTCCACTTCACGGTGTATGCAAAGGCTGGTGTTTCAGTACGTAAGTTCAGTGAAATCAAAACCGCCACCAACTGTGGCGCTGCCACTACCCCCGTTGCCGCAGCAGACGCCTACATCGACCCGATGACGTACCTTCCGGCGTACTAGAAGTGTTCCAAAGTTGCACCTCCTTCCAGTATTGGTATAGTGCATCCAGAGAAAGGAGCTCTTCATGCTCATTAACACACGCCGCGTGCAACAAGCACTCGCTTTTGCATCCGAAAAACACGCTGAAGTTGGTCAAATGCGCTCCACAGGCTTACCATACATGGTGCATCCCTATGCGGTCACCAGCATGGTCAACCGCTGCGCCGCAGACTACGGCCCTCATTTTGAGAATGCACTCTGCATCGCTGCACTCCACGACACACTCGAAGACACGAAAGCGAAGTTTGAAGAAGTTCGAACGCTCTTTGGGGAAGTGGTGGCATACGCAGTGCTAGCACTTTCAAAAAATAAAGCTATCGTGGACAAATTTGACCAACTTCTCGACAGCTGTAACCGCGCAATGATGGTGGGGCCATGGGTTATCGGTGTCAAAGCCGCTGACCGCACGGAGAATCTCTCCATCGTTACCATCCCTGAAACATGGGATCGTGCGCGGCTGATTACCTACGTATACAAAGAGGCTCCGGTCATTTTGTATCACGCAAGGAAAGCTGGTATGGCCCTCACGTGCGAGCGTCTCGAGCAAGCAATGAGTGTGTACGAACAGTACATCCCCTCGGTATAACAAAAAAGAAAACCCCGAAGCATTATGCTTCGGGGTGTTTTAGTGTGGAAAGAACTCTTTTTCAAGACGAAAGTAGTCAAACATGATGTCGCCATGATCAAAAGCAAAGTCTGCTTTGCAAAGCTTCACTTCATATCTATTCGCGACAATGGGGTTTGTCTTACCCACTTCTTCTCGCAAGGTACCCACCGCATCGACCACAAACACCGTCGAAATGAACTGACCGCGGGGATCGCGTCCATCATCGGCGTAAGTACCAAGGGTGCCTATAATGGTGCCGGTGAGACCAGTCTCTTCCGTGAGCTCGCGCAGTGCAGTCACCGAGAGGGGCTCCAAAATGCCGCGTCCATCACGTTCTTGCTTTCCTCCAGGAAGTGCGAGCGTTCGCCCATCCTCAATGCGTTCGATGAGTACATATTTGCCGTTATACCGGACAATGCAATCAGCACAGTAGACAACCTTAGTCATACTGCACCAACGAGGTCACTGGCACGTTACCGAGCTTGGCACGTCCCTTAAGGAAGGGGAGCTCAATCACAAAGGCAAAGCCGACGACATGTGCGCCAACCTTATACACCAACTCTTGTGTCGCACAAGCAGTGCCGCCAGTTGCCAACACGTCATCGACAACCAGTACACGTGTACCCTTAGGCAATGCGTCACGCTGCATCTCAATAGTATCCGTGCCGTATTCAAGGTCATACGTGACCGAGACCACATCACCAGGAAGTTTGCCCTCCTTGCGCACCATCACAAACGGAAGCTTGAGACGGTGCGCAATGAGCGGGCCAAAAATAAAGCCGCGTGCATCGAGCGCAACGACGGCATCAATCTTCCCACGCCACTCCTCGGAGATTGCATGGGTTACCGCTTCCAGCCCATCATACGACTGCAAGAGGGGAGCAATATCCCAGAAGTTCACGCCCTTGAAGGGAACTGAACGAATCAGTCCCTTAACCTTCACAAGATCATCTGCTCGTGACATTGGTTTCATATCCATGGTAGTTCCTTTCGTTGATGTTCTTAGGAATGTCGACTCACACTGCCACCGACGAGAGTATTCTCGTAGATGACCTTAGCAAGATGTGCGTCGATTGGCACCATAGTGAATGCTGCCGGTAACTCGCGCGGTATTGAATTGGTGACCGCAATGGTACCGCCTGAATCCACAAGTTTAGCTATTCCGGCTTCTGAGCTCAGAATACCGTGTGTGGCCATTACGAGCACTTGCTTGGCTCCATGTTGCTCACTTAGAAGTTCCTTGGTTCCACCTGCAATAGTGCCGCCCGTATCAATCATGTCGTCATACATGAGAGCTATTTTTCCACGCACCGAAGCACCGATGAGAGACAATACTTCAGCCATGTTTGCTTCGGGGCGGTTCTTCTCAATGATGGCGACCTGGCCCTTTATGCCAAGTTTTTCAGCAAACTTGCGGGCACGCTTTGCACTCCCAAAATCTGGCGCAACGACCACAATCTCTGCCAAACGACCCATGAACTCATTCTGAATATATTCAATGAAAATACGTTCAGATGACATATTGTCCACAGGAATCGAGAAGAAACCCTGAGCTTGCTCCGCGTGCATATCCATCGTAATGACATGCTCAATCTTTCTGTTGACCTCAATGAGGTCGGCAACAAGTCGCGCAGTAATAGGGACGCGTGGCTTGTCTTTCCGGTCTTGTCGCAAATACGACATATAGGGAACGACAAGGGTAATGCTCGCAACTGACGCATATTTCATTGCGTTCGCTGCAATAAGCATATCCATCAATGCCTCATTCGGAGTCCCAAACTGCATTCCGTGAAAAAAGAATACGTGCTGGCGACGGATGGTTTCAGTGAGACGTGCCCAATGCTCGCCATTTGAAAACACCTTGGTCTCCAACTTTTGGTGGGGGAGTGTGATTCCATGTGTTTGCTTGATGATGGCTGCAACTGACGCAGCCATATCGTGCATACCTGGGGAAGACACCAATACGAATGGTGAATTTGTCATGACTATTCTCCTGTCAAAGTCCTAAGTCCGGCATTACCGTACCATATGTTTTTGAGCTTGTCTTCATTCTGTATAATGTGTACTATATATAGTACACATGACTCTCGACACACAAACACTCTTGAAGCGACTCGGTGCAACCGCTATTGAAGCTCTTGTGTGGTGTGCCTTGGAGGGTAAGGGCTCACTAAGCGTTGTAGACATAGCGAAGGTAAGCGGCTATCACCGCCCAACGATATATCGCGCACTTAGGTCTTTGGAGATACTTAAGCTCATAGAAAAGGAGATGCGTGGCGCCCGCATCGTGTATCGTACGGTATCCCGGGCACAGGTGGTGGCTTTGTGGCGCACCGTGGACACTACTCACCTCAAGGTGAAAGATGTCGTGCAAAAAGCGACGCAACCTGGAAATGTAGTCATTGCGAAAGGAAATGCTGCAATTACAGAAGCATTCGACCACGTAACCACCACACTCAAGCGTGGCGACACCTTCTACCGCATTACCTCAGAAAAAAACCTTGACGCAGTCAACGCACTGCTTTCACCCACCTATCGAAAAGCGCGAGACGCGAAGCGACTCGAGCGTCTCGTCATCAGTAACCGCATTTCGGGAAGTAAGAAGAAAAGCCGGCTCGAGCGCTTTATTCGCTACCTTGATACCGAAGGTACCCCATTTACACATGATGTGATTATGCTCATCTACGGATCGTTTGTGACCTATATTGACCTCACACGAAAGGAAGTGACTCGACTAGAAAATGAACGCATCGCATCATTTGAGCGCGCGCGCTTCAAAGCTCTCTACACAAAACTTGAACGCTTCTAGTGCTTCTCGTGCCATTCAGTGTGGTTGAGTACCTGTCGTTCGAAGGGGGTGGCATTCCGCACCAACCTCGCATGCCCCTTAGGTACGAGCGGAAAATGTCGAGCGTTGTTTAAGATATCGTCTATATGCCAGAGGTGTTCGGTATCGGTTATCCATGAAGTACCAAGTGACGAAAGATTCACCGGACGTGAATACGAAACAAGTGTTTTTAATCCATCGTGGTCACGGAAGTACTCGTGGAAATATGAAAGTGCCAGTTCACGCACGGTTTTGTATATTGGGTCGCGGTAGCGAAGCACTGCATGGTTAGTCTTCGATAGTGCGCCCCAGTATCCATTTTTCCTATAGAGTGCAATCACGTGCTCTGCATCACGCTCTTTAGTACGCATATCCATAAGAAACGGCTTCTCGCCGTGATACCACAGAGCTGCGGCAGCCAAGAGCGCGCCCTCTATGCAGTGAGCAGTATTTCGCTTCAGCACTTCACGTGGAGAATAGTGCGTATCACCATTCTTTTCAAAGTTGATAGGAAGAGCGTCTAAAAAATCTTGTATTTTGTGTGGCGTCGAGAGCTTTTTAAAGAGTGTGCGCTCGCTCGTAGTAAGTACCGAAAAACTTTCCGATTTCATAGCGCTAGTATAGCAATCTCCGGTATACTCTTCCTATGAGTATTCATCCTGAAGTACGTATTGGACACGTACACCTTACGGTGAGCGACATTGAAACCTCGCTACGTTTCTATCGTGATATCTTGGGATTTGAAATAACAACGTGGTATGGCAGGAGTGCTGTATTCCTTTCAGCAGGAGGATACCACCATCACATTGCGCTTAATACCTGGGCAGGGAAGGGTGCGAGCGCAGCACCAGCTGGCCATACTGGTCTCTACCACGCCGCAATTCTCTACCCAAGTAGACTAGAGCTTGCAAAAGCAGTAAAGAAATTGGTGGATGCAAACTATCCAATTGACGGCGCTGCCGACCACGGGGTTTCAGAAGCAGTGTATCTTCGCGACCCAGACCAAAACGGCATCGAACTCTATGTCGACAGACCACGCGACACTTGGCCGAAACATGCCGATGGTTCACTCGAAATGTTTACCCAACCTCTCGACCTCGACGCACTCCTTTCACTCGCGGCATAGAAAAACCCGCACGTGGAAGTGCGGGTTTGTGTTAGTTGTGGACGCTGTAATGTGCAGTGATAGTTTCTGCACGAAATACCTCTTACGGGGTAGTTCTTGATGCGCCTGCATATGCAGCACTTGCTTCATTTGGCACCAGCGTTAAAATTGAAAAGGGTGCCAAGATGGCAGCCTTCCAGACTGGTGTGGTGCTTGCAGCAGGCGCTGAGGCAGGCAAGCAGGCTATCAACCACTTCCTCTACGGTAAGGGCCGCGGGAAACACGGCCCGCGCGGAGTACCCGTCGAACCTGTGGGCGCAGCCCAGCCTGCACCCGAAGTGCAGGAGAAGGCTACGGAAAACACACCCATAGTGAATGAGGAAGTGCTAAAGCCCGCAGGCGAACAGCCACTCAACAAGGCGGCATGACCACGAGCTCAAAGTGATATCTATCACTTTGAGCTTTTTCTCTATCAATTACACGCTATGCTCGATAGACGCACCGATGTGGTCGGTGTTCGCCACAATCTTTTTCGTTGGATTCAGTATCTCGTGCGGGTCAAATTCGTTTTTTAGTGCTACCAGCACCGCGTAGAGTTCCTCGCCATAAAACTCTTTCAAAAAAGGCGAGCGAATAATACCATCACTGTGGTCAGCGCTAATGTTGCCGCGAAGCCGCTTCACGAGCGCGAACACCTCTTCCATAAGTGCAATGATGTCTGCCACCGCATGCGGAGACTTCATATCAAAGACAGGAATTACGCGGAGCGAGCCATCACCGATGTGCCCATGGAAGCCGAAGAAAAGTTTGCGGCGTTCGAGAATGACGGTGAGCTCGTGGATAAAGATACCGAGTACATCAAGAGGCACAATAACGTCTTCGATGCAGGGTACAGCCTTGTG
>JBJOQE010000061.1:0-21336 GCA_046050105.1 Candidatus Parcubacteria bacterium | reverse complement strand
GTGGACGTAGGGATACAATATGGTATAGTTTGCCTGCTTTTTAGCATCCGCCCATAGCTCAGTTGGTAGAGCAGTTCCCTTTTAAGGAATTGGCCCCTGGTTCGAGTCCAGGTGGGCGGACCACGATTGAAAAACAGCACCTGCGTGCTGTTTTTCCATACGTGGTCCGAGCCACAGCGATGTTTTTGTTTGAGCGATAGCTCAAGGCAAAAACCGCGAGGTGAGAAAGTATGGGGCACTTTCGCAAGATCTTGTGAGAGATTTTCTGCGCAGCTAAGAAAATATCCGCAAGATAACTGCTTCTGTAAGAAGGGGTCACGGAAATTTTCTGTTAGGAAAATTATCTGTGACGACCGAGGCGGGGTCGCACACAAACGACACGAGGTGCGTTTGATGTGTGACGACACGATAGAAAGCAGGGCCTGCGCACAAGGCTTTCTTTTTATCATCTACTCCACAAAACCGCCTCGCTGGCTGTTCCAGAGTGCGGCATACACACCTCCTTGTGCAAGCAGCACATCGTGGGTCCCCTCCTCAGCAATACCGCCCTTTCCAAAGACTATAATCCTATCCATTCCTTGAATGGTTGAGAGTCGGTGTGCAATCACAATGGTAGTTCGGCCCTGCATCAGCTCGGCAAGCGCTTCTTGGATATAGCGCTCGGAAATAGAATCGAGCGAGCTTGTTGCCTCGTCAAGCACGAGAATTGGTGCGTCCTTGAGCATTGCACGCGCAATCGCCACTCGTTGGCGTTCTCCACCTGAAAGCTTCACACCTCGCTCGCCAACCATGGTGTTGTACCCTCGTTTGAGCCGCTCTATAAACTCGTGTGCCCTCGCGCGCGTGGCAGCACTAATCACCTCTTCGTCTGTGGCATTTGGTTTTCCGTACGCAATATTGTCTCGAATAGAGCGATGAAAGAGCACGGGGTCTTGCGGTACATACGCAATACTGCTTCGTAGTTCATCCTGTCGCACTTTTGCGATATCGTTTCCATCGATGAGAATCACTCCTTTCGAAACATCAGCGAAACGGAGCAGCAGCTTGGTTACCGTCGTTTTGCCTGCACCCGAGTGCCCCACAAACGCCACGCGCTCTCCTGGTGTGATGGTGAAAGAAAGATTTTCAAAGATGGTGCCATCATCCTCATACCCAAACGACACATTGCGAAATACAATCTCCCCTTGGGTCACCTTGATACGCTTAGGACGCATCGCATCTTGCACATCGGGTTCTTGCTCGAAAATAGCGACCATCTCTTGTGCGTCCGTAAGTGCAGAAGACGCGCGTACGATGTTTTTGCTAATAGTCCACACAATATTAAAGATGGTCACCACATACACCTGCACGAGCACAATAGCACCTGCAGTGATGGTGCCGTTCGCCCAGAGCCACACCGACGCTGCGATAATGACAATATTAAATGCGCCGATTGAAATTGCCTGAAAGAGACTATTCCAAAACCCCTGCTGGAGCCATGCGGTGAAGCGCAGCTGCTCTTGCTCGTGTGTAGTTTTCTCGAATTCGATAATTTCTCGTTTCCCCGTGCCGAACATCTTGACCGTCAGGATATTGGATACGATGTCTGAAAAATGCCCTGTAGTGCGGGAGTCTGCTGCTGCATTTTTAGTGCTTTTAGGTATCTGCAATCGCACGAGATACCACGTCATACACACATAGAGTGCAAACCACACGAGGAAAATTGCTCCCAAAATCCACGAGTTATAAAACAGCACAAGCATAGCGAACAGAAGCGCGAGCCCGTTCATCCACACAGTGAACACAAAAAGGTCGTGTAGTGTCTCAAATGCACCCACAAAGCGCTTCGACTTAGCGATGAGCCCGCCGGTGAATGTGTTCGCAAAAAAACTGTGCGAATGGCTCTCGAGCATCGAAAGACAATAGTTTGCTAGAGACTCCATGATTTTGCTTTGTGCAAATATCATGAAGTAATCGCCGAGACGATACCCTACGTTATAGACAGCGATAGTTAATGCCAGGGCGCCCACCATCATGTATGCATCATGCGCAGTGCCGACCGCTTCTCCTGACACAATATCGATAATGCGTTTGTAGATAAGTGGTATCACCACAGTCGCGCCAAACTGCCCCGCTGCATAGCCACCTAAAATGGCGAGGTGTGATTTTGGATACTGTCGTACAAAACGCCAGTAATGTGAAAAAATAGAACGAACAGGCATTGCGCCATTATACCTTGAGCACCCACTTCTCGAGCGCGAGGTCGATGTCGGTGCCTAAGTGACCTTCGTGATAGAGCGCAACAAGCGATGATGAGAGCGAAGCAAGGTCTTCTGTGGTGAAATTGCGCGCTGCGCTTTTTGCTTTGTTAAAGGGGAAATCTTTCATGTCGGCTTCCGCCGCAGAACCCACGAGCTTCGCCAAGCGCATTGCTTTAAGCTGCCAAAAAAGCGTGCCGATGATTTCTTCGGGAGCGAGCCCTGCCTCACGCGCACGGATAAGCAAGAGCCAGAGGGTCTTCTTATCTTTTTTGGCAAGGGCGTCGGCCATGCTAAACGGATTGAATCTCACTGTTTCAGAAGCTTTGGATTCGAACCAGGTTTCAGCGTACGCTCTGAGCTCTTTTACATCTGGAGCTAACAGCTTCCCCTCGATAACCACGATAGTGTGGGGGGATGCCGCGAGTAACTCAGCAGAGGCTATAAGTTCAGCGTGCGCTCCTTCATCTTCACACACTCCGTCAAACACCACACATTCAGTGCCTCCAAAGAGTGAGGCGCTCTGTGACACTCCGCGAATAGCGCCGTCTGCATACTGTTCAGGAAGGACGGTGCGGACCGCACTTCCCGCGTCGGCCACTGTGGTGACAAACGCCAAGGCGCGTTTGCGTGTTTCTATAACGTCGGCTCCTGAAAATACGTGCAGCATACTTAGGAATGATTTTCTACTATCACATCTGCCTTGTCCATGGGGCTGTATCGGGCAAAGAATGACTCTTCGTTCTCTCGCCAAAGTCCATCCCACAAGTGGCTATGGTCAGCCCCTTGTATTAGATCGCGTCTTTTTCCTCGCTCGAGCGAAACACTAAGCGGGCACTCTATCCAGACCTTTATATCAAGTAGAGAGCACATGGAAGGCTGAAACAGGCCAATGCCCTCAACAATGAGCACCCCCCTTGATGTACTACATACCTGTGTGCCAACTACCATGTCTGCGTTCCAGTTGTACACACCATACGTCAGAGACTTCTCTCCATTTTTAAACGGACTCAATACTTCCCTCATTAAACGCTCCCTATCGTAGCAATCCCACAAAGTTACATTCCCTTGTGCTCGCTGTGTCAGAAAAAGATCCGTGGAGATAACTGGTGCATGTATCACGTTACCGAGCTTTGTAGCGAAAGTACTTTTTCCAGAACCTCCAAAACCACTCACGCCAACGAGGGTTGGGTGAGCAGCGGTAGAAATCTTCTCAAGCAAAGCAGCGGGAATATCCATACGCTATCACTACACACGCTTTAACTCGCCCCAATTTGGCCCTACCGCTGCTTCGGTGGTGATGGGCACACCCTTGGTGTCTTTTTCTGTGAGCACCTCGCTCATAATTTTTTGTATCACGGGCACCACATCATCCACACTCTTGTGTGCTACCTCAAAGAGCAGTTCGTCGTGCACCTGAAGGAGCATGGCGACCTTCCCTTGCCATTCTGGCTTTTTTAGCTCTTCTGCTATGCGTACCATGGCAATACGGATAACATCTGCCTGGGTGCCCTGTATCGGCGCATTGATGGCCATGCGTTCTGCAGAAGCTTTGATATAGGGAATGGTCGACTTGATACCAGGGAAATGGCGACGACGGCCAAAGAACGTTTCGGTGTACCCGTGCTTTCGTGCATACGCCTTTGTTTCTTCAAGATACTCGGCGAGACGGGTGAACGTGTGGAAGTATGCAGTGAGAAATGCGTCGGCGTCGGCGCGCGAGGTTCCTTCACCTAGGTTTTGGCGGAGTGCATTCACTCCCATGCCATAAAGGATACCGAAGTTAATCACCTTGGCGCGGCGGCGCATGTCGCTTGTCACTTCTTTTTCATCTACCCGGAACACCTGTGCCGCTACCGCGGTGTGTACGTCCTGACCGCTTTTGAAAATCTCAATGAGGCGCTCATCGCCCGAAAGCATCGCGGCAATGCGGAGTTCAATTTGTGAGTAGTCGATAGAAAGAATCGATGTGCCGGGTGCTGCCACAAACGCACGGCGAATACGCTTCCCTTCTTCAGTCTTCACCGGAATGTTTTGCAAGCTTGGGTTTGTGGTTGCCATGCGGCCAGTGACAGCACCCGACTGCAAAAATGTGGTGTGCACACGGCCGTCGTCGCCTACCATGTGCGGGAGATTATCGACATACGTGGAACAAAGCTTCTGCAGCTCACGGTAGCGCAAGATAGACTCGATGATGGGATGCTCACCGCGCAGTTTCTCAAGCTCAGACTCTTTCGTGGTGCGCTGGCCGGTTGCCGTTCGCTTTTGCTTCGTGCCACCAAGCCCGAGTGCATCGAAAAGCACCTCGCCTAATTGCTTTGGTGAGTTGATATTAAACTCCTGCCCTGCGTGTTCATAGATAGCGCGCTCAAGCGCCGAGAGTTCGGTATGGAAGACTTCTGAAAGCTCTTTCAAATACGCAACATCGAGAAGGATACCGTGTGCTGACATAGCTTTAAGCACATGACGAAGCGGAAGCTCAATGGTCTCATATATATATGAGAGTCCTTCTTTCGTGAGGCGCTCTAAAATAAATGTACGCGTTGCTTCAAAACCCTGCGCTTTTTCTTGGCGACCAAACTCAAGTATCTCGCTCTTCCCCGGGTTCGTACTATCGGACTCAATAAGCCATAGTGCAAGCGCCGTTTCCTCGAGCACATCCTGATCGACCACTTCATCTTCCGCCGCCTCAACTCCGGACACTTCACCCTGCTCGCTCCCTAATGCAAAGATATCGCGGATACGCTGTGCCAGTGTGCGGAACCCAAATTCAGCAAAGAGCGCAAGCGTACGTTCGACATCAATATTTTCTTTCCACGTTTTCTCGGGAAGTGCGAAGGTGATGGGCGCATCGATATGGATGGTGGCAAGCGCTTTCGAAAAGAGTGCTTCTTCTTCGCCAGCCTTTAACAGTTCCACAATGCGCGGACGGATACCCACTTCCAAAAATGCAGCTTCATTTTTCTTTAATTTTTTGTAGATATCTTCAATGGAGCCGAAGTTCACAATGAGGTCCGTGGCGGTTTTTTCTCCAATGCCCATGATGCCTGGGATGTTGTCTGACGGGTCGCCACGTAAGCCTTTGTAGTCGATGATGCACTGTGGGCCAAAGCCATAGCGCGCCATAACCGAGGCTTCGTCGTAGAGCACCGTATCTTTAAGCCCTTTGCGGAGGGTGTATACCTGCACGCGGTTTTTATCGACAAGCTGCAGTGTGTCCATATCACCCGATGCAATAATGATATCGACCTCCCCCTTTGCACGCTCAGCTATGGTGCCGAGCATGTCGTCAGCTTCAAAGCCAGGCATGTCGTACATGGGAATACCGAGCGCAAGGAAGACATCGCGCGCACGGATGATTTGCGCCACTAGGGCGTCGTCGGTTTTCTCACGCTTTCCTTTGTATGCTTCAAAAGCTTCGTGGCGATGTGTTGGTCCCGGAAGGTCGAGACATGCCGCGATGTAGTCGGGCTTCAAGTCGTTGATGAGGGACAGTATCATCGCCACCAAACCGTAGAGCGCGCCCGTGGGCTCGCCCTTTGGCGATGTGAAGTCGGGGAGCGCATGGTATGCACGATGCAAAATTGCATGAGTATCAAGGAGTACCAAGCGCTTTCGCTCTTTTTGTTTTTTGGGTGCGGCTGCTTTTTTTGATGTCTTTGTGGTCATATCAGCCATGCATAGTATGGGTTACTTTCCGTATGTCGTCTTCTTCGGTTTCGATATGCACCGCGCATGCATCCTGCGGAATAAGTGCGCGAGCGCGCTCGGGCCACTCAATCACCACGAGGTTTCCGGGATGCGCGAGGTCCTCCGGGATGCGCAGTGGCACAAGCTCGGATTCGTCTTCGATGCGGTACAAATCAATATGCACCAACGTTTTAAAATGCGCATGCGTAAGTGGGTAGCGCTTCATCACCACAAACGTCGGGCTCGTAACCGTGTCTTTGACGCCAAGCTCGCGGGCCAGCGCTTGGGTAAAAGTGGTCTTTCCGGCACCGAGGTCGCCCGAGAGGGTGAGCACGGTCGCGCGTGCATTGCTTACAGGCAATGCACGCGCGACCTCTGCCGCATACGTGGCCATCTCCTCCACACTCCGCACATGCACCGTTTCCATGGCGGCATTGTACCACTCATCTGTGGGCTCTTTTGGTAGTGAAATATCCGAAGCGATCGGTCAAGTTCGCACGACACTCATGCTACGATACTTACTATATGCCACAGTTCGACGATAAAAACGTCAGTGAAAAACTTGCCGAGCTTCGCCGTCGCGAGGAAGAAAGTCTTATGCGTTCGTTGGCCGCAAAGTATGGCCACCTCTACATCAATCTCCAAGGCACCACCATCAACACCGAGGCACTCCGCCTCATTACTGAAGCAGATGCTCGTGCATCTGAAGTGGCTATTTTTGAGCAAACAGCAAACAAAATTTTGCTTGCAACCAGAAACCCTGAGAAACCCCACACGAAGGAGGTTATTGCAGCACTCACCGCACGAGGCATGGCGGTCATTACCCACATTGCTTCAATGGCCAGTCTCGAGTATGCGTGGGCACGTTACCTCGACATCAAACACACAGAAGCAAGTGAGAAGGGGGTGATGTCGTTTGTGGAAAAAGAAATTGCCGAGGTATCGAGCCGCACCAAAACACTTGATGACGTGGCGGCACGCATGCGAGCGCTCGCAGATTCTGACCACGCCCACCAGGTTTCCGAAATTTTAGAAGTCATTTTGGGAAGTGCTATTGCACTCCACGCTTCAGACGTACACATTGAACCCGAAGAGCGCGTAGTGCGCCTTCGCTTCCGCCTCGATGGTGTACTGGTCGATGTGGTAGATGTCCCCAAGTCGCTCTACGAGCTCCTACGTTCACGCCTCAAACTGCTCTCTGGGCTCAAGCTCAATCAGTCGGACATCGCGCAGGACGGCCGTTTCACCATTGCACATGGCGGCACCGAGCTCGACATTCGCTCATCCATCATTCCAGGAGGTTTTGGCGAATCTATTGTGATGCGCCTTCTTGACCCTGGTTCTGCATCAAAATCGCTTGATGACCTGGGGCTCAATGTACTCTTGCGTAAGGTGGTGGACGACGAAGTAGCACGCCCCAACGGCATGATAGTAACCACAGGCCCAACCGGAAGCGGAAAAACCACTGCCCTCTATGCACTCCTTCGCTACATTCATACACCCGAGGTGAAAATTATCACTCTTGAAGACCCTATCGAATACAAAATTGAAGGCATTGTGCAAACACAAGTGTCAGCAAACTACCACTTTGCCGATGGTCTCCGCGCGGTGCTACGCCAAGACCCCGACGTCATCTTGGTAGGAGAAATCCGTGACCGCGAGGTTGCGGAAACCGCACTGCATGCAGCGCAAACGGGCCACCTCGTATTTTCAACACTTCACACTAACTCTGCTGCAGGCGCCTTCCCCCGCCTCTTAGACCTCGGCATCGACCGCGAAATGATTGGAAGCGCGGTGAACCTCGTGATTGGGCAACGCCTCGTGCGCATTCTCTGCGTGGAATGTCGTAAGGAGCGCATTGTGACTGCAGATGAACTCTCACTCATGCGCACCACCCTTGCGTCTGTTCCAACAGATATTCCCCTTACCGAAACAACCCACATTTATGATGCAGTCGGGTGCGACAAATGCAACAACACGGGCTACCGCGGCCGCCAGGGAGTGTTTGAAGGCATCAAGGTAACTAAAGAAGTGTCTGATGCGGTCATCGAAGACCCTCGCGAGTCGACCATTGAAGCAGCGGCAGCGGCCCAGGGCATCCCCACCATGGCGCAAGACGGCATACTCAAGGTGCTTAGTGGCACCACATCACTTGAAGAGTTAAAGCGCGTTGTAGATTTACATACCTAAAAGATAAGACACCTTCTCAGGGGGTGGTCAATAGTGCACGAAAAAAACCCTGTGCTATAGTCCGATACAGACGAAGCGCAGGGCTTTTTTATAGGAGAATAGATTCAGCGTATAACTCTCTCAACCAATCCAAGCGGAATGCCAACTTTGGCACAGAGTTGATCGAGAATGCATCGATGTTCTTCACTATTCAGCGTATAACTCTCTCAACAATCCTTCTCAGTATGAAAAGTGGTTGTTGCACTAAGGTATGCCCCAGCGGCATTGCCGAAGCGATGGACCAAAACACCCTCGCACAACACCCGGTGTTGTTGAGAGAGTTATAATCTGAATGTATTAAGTTGTGGAGGCCAAGTGGCCTCAGACGATACTTGGAGGTGCCGATGGCTCAAAAGGAAGCCCTTCTGAACTCACACCATACGCAAGCGAGAACGTGAATATAATGCTATACTAGCATGAATTGATTTTTATGTCAAGTACCCCCCTTTCACCCGAAGAAGTACACCAGCCAGCTGATGTTTTTGCCTATACCCATGGTGGTGCTGGCTCGTTAGACCAAACACTCCGCCCTAAGACCTGGGAAGAGTATGTGGGCCAAGAGAAGACAAAAGAGAACCTCCGCATCCTCCTCACTGCCGCTAAGGAGCGCGGGCATTCGCCAGAGCACATTCTCCTCTATGGCCCGCCAGGCCTTGGAAAAACCACTTTGGCGAACCTCATTGCGCAAACCTTGGGCACCAATATGCGCACTACGTCGGGGCCGGCCATTGAGCGCGTGGGCGACCTTGCGTCCATTCTTACCAACCTCACCCCAGGTGACGTGCTTTTCATTGACGAAATCCACCGCCTCTCGAAAGCAGTGGATGAGGTGCTCTACCCTGCGATGGAGTCGGGGGTGCTCGACCTCGTCATTGGTAAAGGACCGTCTGCGCGCACCGTGCAGCTCGACCTCCCTCCCTTCACACTCGTTGCTGCCACCACCCGCATTGCCATGCTTTCGGCACCACTTCGCTCGCGTTTTTCTGGCGGCACATTTAGGCTTGAGTACTACTCGGACGAAGAAATTGTGACGATCTTGGGCCGTTCGGCAAAAGTCCTCGGCATTGACGCGGGCGTTGATTCATTTCGCGCAATTGCAAAACGTGCACGCGCCACACCGCGCACCGCAAACTACCTTTTGAAGCGCTGCCGCGACTTAGCACAGCTTGAAGGAGGTGCCATAACCGCCGACACGATAGAGCGTACCTTTGGACTTTTGGATATCGACGAAAAAGGACTCCACAAACTCGACCGCGAACTCCTGCGCATCATTATCGACAACTACAAAGGTGGCCCGGTGGGCTTGAGTACACTTGCAGCTGCGCTCTCAGAAGAACAAGCAACCATTGAAGACGTGATTGAACCGCATCTGCTGCGCCAAGGCCTCATCGACCGCACACCGCGTGGCCGCACTGCCACCTCAGAGGCATACTCACATTTAGGGAAATAGAAAAACGCGTCACAGAGTGGCGCGTTTTAGGATTTAAGGGTTTGTCTGCAAAGACAATGCGGTTGGGGTCTATTGTGAAAGTACTGCAGCAGTGACAGTTTCGTCAAACATGATGCTGAGCCCGAAGATACCCCAGCGCCACTCCTCGCCACTCCAGTGCAAGAACCTGACGCAGGATTCTCCATCTGCGCGACGATACACTGTGCCCCAGAAGCATACTATTCTCGCTCGCCAGTCCGCAGGGATATGTTTCGTATCGGCAAGGAGAAAATCAAGAGCATTTGCATTAAGCGTTTGCGCATTCGCCAGTTCAATGCGAAGTTTGTGGCCGTGTATGCGGCCGCGGTTCTTTTGCCCATGACCAAAAACCAATTTAATATGGTGGACATTCCACTTAAAATAAACATTTTGACCTGTTGGCTTCTGGTGCACTTCCAATGTTAAACCATCAGGAACATAAGGCTCTGCGGAAAGGTCGATGAGAAGTTTTTTGGTTGCACTATCTGCCGCGGTGTGAGTGACCAGCATTAGGGTGTCCCTTTCTACTTCATACGAAGCTGTCGTTGAAGAACTTGTCTCTACACTAGCTTTGAATATGCTAGTATACGAAACGATACGTGACGTTTATACCACGCATTTTCATTTTTTCAAATTATGTCAGGACATAATAAATGGTCAAAAATTAAGCGGAAAAAGGAAGCGCTCGACGGCAAGAAGAGCAAGATTTTTGGAAAGCACTCGAGCCTCATTGCAAACGAAGTAAAGAAAGCTGGTGGCGACACCGCTGCGGCAAATGTGCGCGCGGCAGTAGAGCGTGCAAAAGCAGACTCCATGCCACAAGACAACATCGAGCGGGCGCTTCAGAAAGGAAAAGGTGGCGGCGCAGAAATGACCGAGGTTATCTTTGAAGCATTTGGCCCCGGCGGCACCGCGATTTTAGCCACAGCACTCACCGACAATAACAACCGCACAAGCCAAGAGGTGCGGCACATCTTCACAAAATTAAATTACGCCATGGGCACTCCAGGATCTGCTTCGTGGGCGTTTCTAAAACAAGATGGTCGCTACATCCCCACAGCTCCCATGACACTTTCTGACGAAGACGGTGAGAAACTTGCCGAACTTGTGGATGCACTCGAAGACCACGACGACATCCAGGATGTCTTCACCGCTGCCGACGACGTGGAGTAGTGCCAGCGCGCAAGTCCTGCACGCCCTGCGCGCACCGTCTACTGATTGCGAGTGTGTGGTTTGTGCAGCATCTGCAGGTGTTTGGCTGGTCTCACGCCTTGAAGCATGAAAGGACGTGAGCAAACACCGAAGCCGCAATGAGAGAGCGCTGGCGAACGAATGGTGCGGCAAATCACACACTCACAGTCCCACCACTACATAGAAAAGGTACGGTACAATACCCGCATGAGAATTATTGGGATTGACCCAGGGTACGACCGCTTTGGCATGGCGATTATTGAGCGCGTAAATGGCAAAGAGACTGTCCTCCACTCGTCGTGTGCCACCACCGATAAAAAAGCGCTCTTCCCCGACCGCCTTAAGGCAGTCGGGGACGCTCTCGCTGCCGCCATCGTGGCTCACACGCCCGGGGCTCTCGCACTTGAGCAGCTCTTCTTTAATAAAAACGTAAAGACGGCACTTGGGGTGGCGGAAGCGCGAGGGGTGGCGCTCTATGTGGCACGTACTCACAACCTCCCCGTCTTTGAGTACTCTCCGCAAGCGGTCAAAATCGCCACTACGGGCTACGGAAAGAGCGAGAAGAAACAGGTAGAAGAGATGCTTTTCCGCTTAGTGCAGAACGTGCCCAAAAAAGCGCTCGATGACGAATATGATGCTATTGCCGTCGCCCTTGCGTGCCTGGTGTCGGAGCGCTGGAATTAGTTATCCACGGAAAGAGTTGCGCGGAACGTCTAGCTTTGATACAACATGCACGTACCAACCAGAAAATCATGATCATGTTCACTATGTCGCACCGCGACGACGATGAAGAAGAAGCCGAGGACGAAGATGCTGCCATAGGAGACGACGCGCTCGACGAGATTGGGGACGACTTCGCTGAAGATGCACCCCTTCCCGCTGAACTCGACCCTCTCCTTGCTGCCGATGACGGCGACGAGGAAGATGACGAGGAAGACGTCGACTTCGACTCACATGACGACATCGACCACATTTAAGCACACCGCAAAAAAGCCCCCGAGGGGCTTTTTTGTTGGAGGACTATTTACGCTTCGGCACAATGCGTACGAAGGCGCGCTTCCCGATACGAATCACTGTCGGTTCGCTCACGCTAATACGAAGCGTGATGAGTTTTTCTCCCGTGGTGGCGTTGCGCACCGCTCCGGCTTTCAGAAGTCGTGCCACCTCTCCCTTTGACCCTACAATCTGTGCAGCAACGATTGCGGCAGGAAGATCATCGTGTACGGCAATTTCAGGAATATTGTCAGGCACCTTCCCGTGCGTGAACGTCGCCACAAAAGCATCTTCTGCGCCCCTTGCTGCTTTCTCTGTATGATAGAGAGTTACTATCTCGCGCGCGAGCCGCATCTTTGCATCTTTTGGATTTTCCCCACGCTCAAGACCAGCACTTATCTCTGCGACTTCGCGTAGTGGGACACGGGTACAGAGAGTGAAGTATTCTATGAGAGCTGCGTCATGCATACTCATCACCTTCCCATACATATCATTTGGCTCCGTGGTGAGGTTGATGGTGTTGCCCCACGAAGAGCTCATTTTGCGACCATCAAGCCCATTGATAAGGGGGCTCATGACGATGTTTTGCGGCACTTGCCCAAAACGCTCCTGAAGCGATCGTCCTGCAAGCAAATTAAACTTCTGGTCAATACCCCCAAGCTCCACATCTGCCCGGACCGCCACACTGTCGTATCCCTGCATAAGTGGGTAGAGCACCTCACGAAGTGATACGCGCTTACCGGCCCTGAGGCGCTTGGCAATGTTTTCCCGTGCAATGAAATCGGCTACCGAGAAACAGTCGGCATGCGTACCGATGTCGGCATACTTGAGCGGTTTCAACCACTTCGAATTGTAATGAAGCTCCGCTTTCTCGGTGTCGATCAATTTTCCCACCTGGGCGAAGTAGGTCTTTTTATTTTGCGCAATCACTTTTGCATCCAACATGGGCCGCTCACTCTCTTTGTCGGATGTGTCGCCAATAACCCCCGTGAAGTCGCCCACAATAAGTACCACCTGGTGACCCAATTCCTCAAAGTCGCGCAACTTGAGGAGGGACACGGCACGACCCAAATGGAGGTTGGGGCTTGTGGGATCGATGCCGAGCTTAATGCGAAGCCTTTGACCGCTCTGTAGCTTCTTCTTAAGGTCCTCACGTACAATCGCTTCATACACCCCACGAGAAAGCAGTTCGTCGATGCGGGCCTCGTCAGTATTGATTTTTGGTTTTCGGATTGTAGCCATACTACACTTCTATAACTGTATATCCGCCACTGTACCATATTTGCTCACGCGCAGGAGATGTGACAGAGTACGCGTGGTATTATCGTAGTATACGGTAGCACCCCACCAACACATGAAAAGCTTTATAAAACGCCACGCAAAAGAGATATTCATTGATGCAATCATCCTCTGCCTTGTGCTTAGCATGATTCTGGCAGGTATTATCCTGCTTTTTGTGTCCACCCTCCAGATTCCCGATCTTTCTTCTTTCGACCAGCGTCGCGTGCTCCAGTCGACTAAAATTTACGATCGTACCGGCGAGGTGCTTCTGTATGACTTTCACCAAGACGTGCGCCGCACCATTGTTCCCTATGAAAACATCTCGCGCCATATCAAAAACGCAACCGTCGCCATAGAGGACGATACTTTTTTTCAACACCACGGCGTACGCCCCCTTGCGATTGTGCGCGCCATGCTGGCAAACATGAGCGGCAGCGATGTGCAACAGGGCGGATCCACCATCACTCAGCAGGTCATCAAAAACTCTGTGCTAATGCCTGAAAAAACCATTACGCGTAAAATCAAGGAAGCTATTCTGGCCATCAAACTTGAGCGCTCCCTCTCAAAGGAAGAAATCCTCTCTCACTACCTCAACGAAAGTCCTTATGGCGGCACCCTCTACGGGGTTGAGGAGGCAAGCCAGGCTTTTTTTGGTAAAAGCGCGGCCGACATCGGTCTTGCCGAAGCAGCGTACCTCGCGGCTCTCCCGCAGGCGCCCACCTACTTCTCTCCCTTTGGACAACACCTGGGTGATTTGGAGAATCGCAAAAACCAAGTACTCAACCAAATGCGAAAGCATAACTTTATTACCGATGCTGAGTATGAAGAGGCAAAAATAGCCACTGTTACCTGGAGACCACAATCAGCCACCGGCATTCGTGCACCGCACTTTGTCTTTTATGTGCGCGATTACCTCGCGCGCACCTACGGTGAAGAGTCCTTGGCTGAGCGTGGGTTTAAAGTTATCACCACACTCGACTACGAGCTTCAGGAAAAGGCTGAGGAGCTTGCGAAGAAGTGGGCGTTAAAAAACAAAGTGGCTTTTAATGCTGAGAATGCTGCTATTGTGGCCACCGACCCCAAAACCGGACACATTCTCACCATGGTGGGTTCACGCGACTACTTTGATACCGAGATAGATGGCAACTTCAACATAGCTGTAGCTGAACGACAACCCGGGTCATCGTTTAAACCTTTTGTCTACGCCGCAGCGTTTGCAAAGGGTTACACCCCCGAAACCGTCGTCTTTGACCTGAAAACTCAATTCTCAACAGCGTGTGCAAAAGACTACCTTGAAACAGAGGGAAATTGCTACGCGCCTGTAAACTACGATGCGAAGTTCCGCGGTCCCATGACACTCCGCAACGCCCTGGCGCAATCTATTAACGTTCCTGCAGTGAAAGCACTCTACCTTGTGGGCGTAAGCGACGCTATAAAATTTGCCCGAGACCTAGGCATTAGTACACTCACCAACAAGGGACAGTACGGCCTCACCTTGGTGCTTGGGGGTGGTGAGGTGAAGCTGCTCGATATGGTGGGGGCGTACGGTGTATTTGCCAATGAGGGCAAAAAACATGAGGTGACTGGTATTATGAAAATAGAAGACGCCACAGGAAAGACTGTCGAGGAGTATAAAGAACAGGAGGGGACACAAATCATTGACCGGCAAGTGGCTCTCCAGGTTTCAGATGTGCTTTCTGACAACAACGCTCGTGCGCCGGGGTATGGATGGAATTCGCCACTCTATTTCAGTGGTAAAGATGTGGCTGCAAAAACGGGCACCACCAACGACTACCGTGATACCTGGATTATTGGATACAGCCCCACTATTGCAGTGGGCGCTTGGGCGGGAAACAACGACAACAGCTCGATGGCAAAACAAGTTGCTGGCTTTATTGTGTCACCTATGTGGCGTGAATTTATGGACTTCGCACTCACCAAGCGTCCCGAGGAGAAGTTTCCTGAGCCTGACCCACTCCCCTCAGACCTCAAACCCATGCTCCGTGGTGTGTGGTTTGCGGGTGGGTCAAGCTCATCCTCTCTTACGGGGGTGCTTGGTGACGCACATGACATTCTGCACTATGTGAACAAAAACGACCCACGTGGTGCCTACCCCACCAACCCAGCAAACGACTCACAGTATGCGTACTGGGAATACCCTGTGGGGCTCTGGAAGGGTTCCATGCTCTCGCTCGCTGCGTCTACCACACCGGAAGCTGAGGGTGCAACCGAAACCCCCGTAGATGACGAAGAGAAGCCACGAACTCGGAGGAGTAGGCGCGAAAACAACTAGCTTTAAAACCCCCACCGAGGTGGGGGTTTTAAATTATTTCTTTGGGACAGTCGTCGACACGGAGGCGGCGCGAGAGCGCACCGAGTATTGCAGTTTTTCGCATGAGAATTTCCGTTTTTTTGGGACCGACCACCTTTGTGGTGATGAGTTTGGTGGCGGGGGTATACCCAAAATCCTCCACCGTACAGGAAAGACCGAGCTCACCACACACCACAACCACCTCCTGAATTATGATTCCTTGCGGGGCTCGAAGTCGCGCCTTGTACGCAGCGAGTAGTCCTTGTATGGAAATTGACCCCATACTCACCCTACTTATTCATCGGCATCACCAAATAGCGGAACGCATCACTGTCTTTTGCCTTAATGACGAGCGGGCGGCCAATACCAGCAAGGGACAGTTCTACAGAATCTGCCGCAAAATGTCCGAGTGCTTCCATGAGATACTGCTGGTTAAAACTAAGAGCGAGCTCCGCGCCGTGACCATCAACTCGTACCACTTCTTCTGCTCGCCCATGGTCGGCATTCTCTGACTTAAGGGTGATGCTATTTTTATCCGGAGCAACAGCAAGTCCTACTTGCATAAACTTATTAGCGAAAATATTCACCGACCGTAGGGAGTGCTCCAAGTCTTTAACCAGTGCTGTGACATAGGTTTGATACTCCTTCGGGATAATTTGCTCATAGTCAGGGAAATTGCCCTCAATGAGGCGTGACACGAGATACACCCCAGACGGAAACGAGAGAGCGATCTGGTTGTCGGTGATATATACCGTTGGCGATCCCTCTTGTGTGTCGATGGTGCGCGCAATCTCAAGGGCGTTTCGTTGTGGTATGAGGATACCATGCGGAAATAGCGCGGTGGTTAGTGGTATGGTGCGCTCAGCAAGACGGAATGAGTCGGTTGCAACGAAAGTGAGAGTTTGTTGCTTCTTTTGATACACATAGACCGCGCCGAGTTCCGGCTTAATGGAAGACTGTGATGCGGCGAAGACCACATTTTTAATACCAGACGCGAAGAGTTGACCCTCTATAGAAACACCTCCTTGGTCGATTACGCTAATGGTGGGGAAATCATCGTGTGTGAGCGTTTTGAGCTCTGAACGACCGTTTGCAGACTCCACTATAAGCATGTCACCGTTGGTACGGAGTGTGAATGTTGGTGAGGAGATAAGCACAATGGTCTGCAGAAGCGTTTGTGCGGCGACCGCTACCACCCCCTCTTCTTTTGCTTCAATAGGATTTCGTGAAATAAACCCTAGTTCGAGATTTGTTGCACGTATCTCGAGCACACCCTGCCGAACCTCAAGTCGAACACTCTGCAGTATGGGAAGTGAGTGGTTGCGTGCACTGATACGCACCGCTACCTCAAGCGCTTTCTGTATCCCCTCTTTTGTACACACCGCATGCATAACTTTCTTTTTTCTTATTTATTGTTATCCCTTATTAGTCCTGTGGATGTGTGGATAGGTGTTTTTGTTCTTATGTTGAGCCGTTTTGTTCCGGTGGCTTACCATGGAGGCGTGTTGATTTCCCTGGGGAAAGCAATTTTGATCTGTTGATATGTTTTGCGAAAGAGATGTCATTGGTGGTTTTTCACCACCCCATCCACAAACCTCCCTCAGCTTCATACATACCGGGTGCACAAGTATACCGAACGATATACCCACGTTTTTCCACACACAGTAGGCGCAAGAACATTCTGATGTACAAAGAACACCATCAGCGCACCCATTACTTCAGCAGTGCGCGGATTTGACCAACCTCTTCCTCCAACTCGCTGTCACGCTTAAGGTCCTCTTTAATTTTTTCACACGAATGGATGACGGTGGTGTGGTCACGCCCACCAAGTTTTTGTCCAATAGCTGGATAGGAAACCTGAAAATCTTCACGCAAGATATACATAATGAGTTGGCGCGGTTTCACCACCTCCTTCTTTCGTGTTTTTTCGTAAATTGAGGCTGGGTCAATGGAGTAGAAGCGTGCAATTTTTTCCACCACATCTTGCACAGCAAGCGTTTTGCGCGGCCTCGTACTGTTTTTAATGAGTGTGCGCACCTCATCAAGGGTGAGAGTTTTACCCAACAATTGTGATTGGCACAAAATAGTGTTGAGCGCACCCTCAAGCTCACGAATATTTCCCTCTATGGTGCCCGCTAAATGCTCCACCACGTCGTCTTGGAGCGCGATATGAATGTGCGCCGCCTTTGCCTTCAAAATAGCAATACGTGACTCAAAGTCTGGCTTCGGGATATCGACAATCATACCCTGTGAGAAGCGTGATCGTAGGCGCTCTTCCATACCCTGCATGAGGCCGGGGTGTACATCGGATGAAAACACAATCTGCTTGTTGTTGTCATGCATCGCATTAAAGAGATGGAAGAGTTCTTCTTGGGTTTTCTCTTTGTTTGAGAGGAATTGTATATCGTCCATGATGAGCGCATCATACTGGCGATATTTATCCTTAAAACTGTTGGCGCTACCGCTTTGGAGCGAGTTCATGTAGTCCACTGCAAAGCGCTCGCTGGTGACATAAAACACCTTTTTCCCCATACGCTTCAGGTGGTTACCCACCGCCTGAATGAGGTGGGTCTTACCATGACCGGTTGAGCCATAGATAAAGAGTGGGTTGTAGGCAATCCCTGGTTTTTGGGCAACTGTTTGTGCTGCAGCGTGTGCAAGCTGGTTAAAGGGGCCCACAACGAAGGTGTCGAAAATATAGCGCGGATTGAGATTGTCGCTCTTGTTGATGTAGTACTCTTCAAGGGGGAGTGAGGCGTTAACCATCTGACTCTTGGGTTTTTCGGTTTTTCTGTCAGAGCGCTGCACCACCGCGTATTCGATGCTGCGGATGTGTGGAGAAAGGGCGCGAAGTGTTTTGAGGATAAGCGGATTGAATTTGTCTGAAAGCCAGTCTTTTACGAACACAGACGGTACACCAATGGTTACCGCTCCATCTTCAAGTGAGACGATGTGGGTGTCGCGGAACCATGTTTTGAAGTTTGCTGGTGAAATCGAAAGCTCGATATTTACCAATGAGTTATCCCAGAGTGCCTTAATGTCGATGTGTTCGATGCGGCTGGTGCCAAGGGTGACTGCGTGGCTAACATTATGTGTGGTACTCATGGGGAACAAATAGCGGATGACGTGCGAGTCATTATACTCTCGGGTGAGAAGCTGTAAACTATGGCCAAAAATATAGCTTGCCCCATAGATATCCACAGCACCTGTGGAAAAACCTGTTGAGAGCGGTGCTTTGTCTTTTGCGTCAAGTGTCGCGTGCTCGATTTGAAAAAAAGTCAAGGATGGTGTACTCTACCCCAATGCCAAAGCGAACCTATCAGCCAAAAAAGAAAAAGCGCGCAACAACCCACGGTTTCCTTGCGCGCACCAAGACACCTGGCGGCAAGCGTGTTATAGCGCGTCGCCGACGAGTGGGTCGTGCACGCCTCGCGGTGTAAGCTGCGATATGTCTTGACCTTGTCATGATTGCTGCGTACCAGAAGCGAGCACGCCTCTCGCGCGCAGAAATCGGAGAGGTTATAAAAAACGGAGCGCGCGCCCAAGGCGCGCTTTGTTCGTATGTGTGGCGCAGAGGGGGTGCGTCTCGTGCAGTAAGTGTGGTGGTCTCCAAAAAAGTGTGTGCGACAGCAGTGGGGAGAAATCAGCTCAAGCGCCGCATGCGGGCGGCTTTTTGGGCAACACCCTTTACATCTTCAACGACCGCTCGGTGTGTTGTTATTGCGAAGGTTGCTGCACGCACTGCTACATATGCGGCACTACGGGAAGAGTTCGCACAGAAGCTCTCACGCACGGTATAATCTTCAAGTATGTTTTCAACCATCTGGCACACATTCTTTTTCGACCCTATTTATAACGGTTTAGTATTTCTGATTGATGTAGTGCCCCACGGTGACATCGGTATTGCCATCATTCTTTTGACAGTTCTGGTGAAGGCAGCACTCCTTCCTGTTTCGTTGTCTGCGGCACGTACGCAGCGGGTGATGCGCGACATTGAGCCACGCCTCACTGAAATAAAAGAGCGCACCAAGGACGATCGTGAGGCGTTGGCTCGCGAGACACTGGGGCTTTATCGCGATGCGGGAGTCAACCCATTCTCCTCCATCGTGCTGTTGTTTATCCAGATTCCTATTGTCATTGCGTTGTATCTTGCGGTGTATAGAGGTGGTGGTATCCCGCTTCCTGATATCAATACAGCACTGCTCTATAGCTTTATACCAACACCAGAGACCGCTTCCATGCTGTTCTTAGGTCTTGTGGATATGGCGGCAAAGAGCCTGCCGCTTGCCGTGCTGGCGGGCGTGACGCAGTTTTTTCAGGCACATATTTCATTTTCTGGCGCCAAGGTGCCTGCGGCAAACACAGGAAAGCCTTCGTTCAAGGATGATTTTGCGCGGAGTATGCAAATGCAAATGAAGTATGTCATGCCGATAGTTATCTTCTTCTTTGCGTATACTATCTCAGCATCAGTGGCACTCTATTTTGCCGTATCAAACACGCTTGGCATTGTCCAAGAATACATTGTACGCTCACGTCACACACCGGTAGCGTAGCACGCCTCCATACTCAAACCCCCTCATGTGGTGTGGGGGTTTTCTGCATCGCGCTATAGTTGAGACGATTGTGTTGTGTCTGGTGTGTTTGCGGTGTCTGTGGCGACGAAGAACGCCTCGCGATCCCGGGTAATCAGAAGGTATCCACCTATGGTGCTGCTCATACGTATGACATCAGCACTGTTGTGTGTGGCACGGTCTACGGCACCAAGTACGGCTTCCTCCCCGGTGCGCGCATCAAACCGTACCACTTCATCAGAATAGGTGACTTCCCCGCGATGCCACTCGTCGGGATAGGTTGTCGAGATAAATGAACGGGGCGCCGCACAGACGAGTTCATCCTCACCAAGACTGCATTTTTCTGGTATCACACCCCGCGCAAGGGGAACGGTGTCTTTGCCGCGCACTATCCAGGAAATGAGTGTGTCACCACTCTTGCCGGTATAGAGGCTGATGTTGTTGTGTTCGATGCCACGCAATGCCTCGAGTGGTTCTGTGACACGGCGATGGTCGCCCCGATAGGCATAACTCAGCATGCCGTTCGCAGCGCGGGTCATGATGAGCGGATCATCACTCCACGATACGGTAATTTGATGCAGCGCTGTAGTGAATAGTGAAGAGCGTTCGTTGGTCTTTTGGTCCCACGCAATACCTTCAGACCCGGTTGAGGTGTGTGACACATAGTACAAAGTTTCACCAGAAGTAGACCATGCAACATTGGATATTGAGCCCGGAATGGGTACTCCTGAAAACTCACCTGTTTCGATAGCGATGTTTTCAACACTCCCGACGGTGTAGGTGAATGCATCGCGCTCCTCTTGCATCATCACTACATATTTTCCTGTAGATGACCACAAGGCGGAATGTACCTGGGGAAAAGTGGTGAGAGAAATCTTACGCTCAACACCTTCTCCTGTTTCATAGATGTGCCCTGTGCCCGCTTCTACAAAACGGAATCCACCGCCGGCGATTCTGATGGCGCCCGCCACTTTACGCGCCGTAAAGGAACGGAGTGCGGAGCGCTCGGTTGTGGTGGCAAGGGTTTCGTTTGGTAGAGTGCTACCCTCGGTACTGTTGAATTCAGCGCCACCCACCTCGATAAACGGGTTTGCTTGCTCCCGTGCCTCATCACGTGATGGCGTATATAAAAACACGAAGTACAGTCCCATGCTCGCTGCAAGCATGAGTGTAATACCGGTACCGCCAAGGATGATAAAAGGATGCTTCATGGTGTATTTTATGACAAACTCAGGATATCAAGATTTAAAAGATCAGGGTTAATGGTGCGCAAAATAACCGTGGAAAGAAGTAACACAATCAGGCCAATGAGCACAGCGCGTATGGTGCCAAGGGCTTCTTCTTTGCTTCCCCACGCATCGGTGG
>JBJOQE010000060.1:0-5580 GCA_046050105.1 Candidatus Parcubacteria bacterium | reverse complement strand
AAAGTTGCCCTATAAGCTCGTGGTGATACTTGAGCGTGATTTCGACCGTGGCATCAAGATGTACGAAAATCTTGCCGGTGAGGTTAATCAGGCGCTCACGGCGCTTGAGTCTGAGCTGTCGGTAGAACTTCTCGATAACAAAGAGGATGAAAAGCCTGAGAATGCAGATGCAATTAAGGAAGATGCTCCGGTCACCCGTATTGTGGCCACGATTTTGCGTTATGCGGTAGATGGCAAGGCGTCAGATATTCACATTGAGCCAACTGAAGAAAAAGTCCGTATTCGTTTCCGCGTTGACGGTGTGCTCGTCAAATCGCTGGAGCTCCCGATGAAGATTCATTCTGCAGTCGTAGCACGTATTAAAATATTGTCATCAATACGACTCGACGAGAAACGCAAACCGCAAGACGGGCGTTTTTCAGCTGCCATCGATGGGCATCGCATCGATTTTCGTGTTTCATCGCTTCCTACCTATCACGGCGAGAAGATAGTAATGCGTATTTTGGACCCCGAACATGGTGCGCGCACATTTCAAGATTTGGGCATCAGTGAAGAAAATCTTGCGGTGATACGCCGTGCCATCACGCGACCATATGGCATCATTCTCATCTCTGGTCCGACTGGTTCGGGCAAGTCGACGACACTGTATGCCATGCTGCAGGAGGTCGACAAGATGGGGAAGAATGTGATTTCGCTCGAAGATCCTGTGGAGTACAACATTGAGGGTGTATCACAGTCGCAAGTGCGCCCTGAGATTGGCTATACCTTTGCTGCAGGGCTGCGCTCTGTGCTGCGTCAGGACCCCGACATCATTATGGTGGGCGAAATTCGTGACAAAGAGACGGCGCAACTTGCTATCCAAGCTGCACTCACAGGCCACTTGGTGCTTTCAACTATCCACACCAATAATGCCATCGGGGTAATTCCGCGCCTGATAGACATGGGCGTCGATCCCTATCTGATTGCACCAACACTGATTCTCGCTATGGCACAACGATTGGTACGAAAGATATGTCCTCACTCAGGGACGCCCGAGAACATCGAGGGGTCAATCAAGATGATGCTTGAACGTCAATTTGCGACACTACCTGAAGAATTTCGTTCTCGTATACCAGACTCGGAGACGATTGTGCGTATCCAAGCCTCACCTGAATGTCCAAATGGTACCCGTGGGCGAACGGCGGTGATTGAGACGCTTGAGATTTCACCTGAGATAGAAAAGTTGATACTTGAGGATGGTTCAGAGGCCGATATGTACGAAGTGGCTCGGCGCAAGGGTTTCGTATCGATGTATGAAGACGCACTCATTAAGGCACTCCGTCATGAGATCCCCTTCGAAGAGGTGAATGGTCTTGGAGGAAGTGGTGGACACATGATTACCATCGAGGAAGATTTGGAAGTGTCTTCTGCACCACCTGTCGATAACAGCGAGGTGACACCAGAGGGGGGACGCGTATAATACAAGTATATGAAAATATTTCTGGTTGACGACGACACATTCCTGCTTGATATGTATGCAGCAAAATTTTCAGGAACAGGACATACTGTGGAAACTGCAAAATCAGTGGAAGAAGCACTCGAGAAACTTCGTGGAGGTGGGATGTATGATGCATTACTTCTTGATATGGTACTTCCCGGCATGACCGGACTTGATCTCCTGAATGCAGTGCGTACTGAAAAGTTGGCGGTAAACGCAAAAGCAATCGTGCTCTCGAATCAAGGGGATCAGACCGACATCGATGCTGCTATGGCGGCAGGTGCACATGGGTACATTGTTAAAGCACATATGATTCCGAGCGAGGTGGTCGCCAAAGTCGTGTCCATTGTAGAAAACAAGTGAGCGCATAGTAATTTTAGGTTCAATGTCAATCAACTATAAAAAAGAGCTTGAGGAGATGATCGATATCGTGGTCGCCGAAAAGGGATCCGACTTGCACTTTTCTGTTGGTTCACACCCTATGATTCGTGTGTCGGGGTCACTCATACCGTTGCTGAAGAAGCCGATTTTGATGCATGAGGACGCCACCGAGTTTGCCCGCGTGTTACTCAACCCTGCACAATATACTGAGTTTACCACTACACGTGAGACAGACTTTTCATATGAGTATAAGGATGGATTGCGTTTTCGCGGCAATGGGTATTATCAGCGTGGTGGTATCTCTATTGCGCTTCGCCTCATCCCGAACGTTATCCGCTCTGTACACGAACTTGCGCTTCCCCCTATCATTGAGACATTCGCTGCGCGTCAGCAAGGGTTTTTCTTGTGTGTAGGTCCAGTAGGGCAGGGTAAATCAACAACCCTTGCCGCGATGATTGATATTATAAACACCACACGGTCTGAGCATATTGTGACGATTGAAGACCCTATCGAGTTCATTTATGAACCGAAGAAATCACTCATCGATCAGCGTGAGATTCGCGTGGATACTGCAGACTTTCACACCGCACTACACTCGGCGTTCCGTCAGGACGTTGACGTCATCATGGTGGGTGAGATGCGAGGTCCAGAGACCATAGCGACGGCAGTGACGGCTGCAGAAACTGGGCATCTCGTACTTTCGACGCTTCATACAAACAATGCTGCACAAACTATCGATCGTATCATCGACACGTTTCCTGCGGGGCAGCAGGACCAGATTCGTGTGCAGCTCGCCGGCTCATTGCTCGGCATCTTCTCGCAACGTCTTATTCCGCGCATTGCCGGCGGGTTGGTGCCAGCGTACGAACTACTCATCAACACCAACGCAGTTTCAAATCTGATTCGGGAGCGACGCACCCATGAAATCCAGACGGTCATTGAGACGGGAAGTGAGTACGGTATGATTGAGATGAATCGCTCGCTTGCGGAATTAGTGCAAAAAGGAGAGATCTCAGTTGAAAATGCCTTTGCCCATTCATTAACTCCTAAAGGTCTTGAGCGTCTCCTCTAATAGGTTACAACTATGCTTTTTAAATATTCAGGTACAGATCAAAGTGGTGCTGCGCGAGAAGGAACTGTTGATGCAGCCAATATCGATGTGGCCATTACGTCGCTGCAGCGACGTGGGTACACTATTATGGCGATTGATCCAATCACGGAAACCACCAAGCTTGGAGGGAAGATTTTTGAATATGAATTCACCATGTTTGAGCATGTCTCAAACAAGGAGGTGGTGATGTTCTCACGTCAGATTGCCACCCTGTTTGAGGCGCAAGTCTCCGCGCTACGCGTCTTCCGTTTACTTGCAAGCGAAGCAGAAAACCCGCTCATGCGGCGCATATTGACCCAAGTTTCAGATGATATCCAGGGCGGCAGTGCAATATCTGCAGCCCTGGCGCAGCACCCTGACGTATTTTCTACCTTCTACGTGTCCATGGTGAAGGCGGGTGAAGAAGCGGGAAAGCTGAACGAGGTATTTATGTATCTCGCCGACTATCTCGACCGTACATATGAGGTTATGTCAAAGGCGCGTAACGCGATGATTTATCCTATCTTCGTTATTGTTACGTTCCTCGCAGTAATGGTACTGATGATGACGATGGTTATTCCCCAGATTGCATCCATCATCAAAGAGTCTGGACAGGAAGTTCCTCTCTATACAAAAATCGTTATCGGCATGTCCGATTTCGTCAAAGACTTTATCGGCATCATCATCCTCTTTGTGGGTATTGGGGTGGTTGTACTTTGGCGCTTTACGCGTACCGAAGTGGGAGCGCGCACCATGGATGAACTCAAGCTCGCTACTCCTGCAGTAGGCAATCTGTTCCAAAAATTGTATTTGTCACGTATCGCCGACACACTTTCCACGATGTTGCAAAGTGGCATTTCGATGGTATTGGCACTCGAGATTACGTCACAGGTGGTTGGCAACCGTGTCTTTGAAGAAATTGTGAAGAATTGTATCGAGGATGTCAAAGGAGGTAAGTCGGTGTCTGATGCATTTGCTGACCACCCACACATTCCGGGTGTGATGACACAAATGATGAAGGTGGGTGAGGAGTCGGGAAGTCTCGGGCAGATTCTCGATACCTTGGCGAAATTCTATCGCCGCGAAGTGGATAGTGCGGTGGATACCCTGGTGGGCCTCATTGAGCCTATCATGATTGTCATGCTGGGCCTCGGGGTAGGCGTGCTACTTGCTGCGGTACTCGTGCCTATTTACAACATCACCAATACGATATAGCACAGGTTGTCCACACCACACCAACTAATTGAGGCAGGGCATTCTATAATGGTGCAGTATCCTCAAGACGTTGGGGAACTATTATTCGCACAACAAATAAGAACGTTCTTACACTTTCGTTATGAATACCAATACAAAAAGAGGCTTCACGCTTATGGAGCTCCTCGTGGTGATTGCAATCATCGGCATCCTTGCTTCGGTGGTACTTGCATCCCTCAACTCAGCACGCAACAAGGGTGCTGATGCCGCTATCAAGTCGAACTTGAACAACGCACGCTCACAGGCTGAACTCTACTACGACAACAATGCTGGAAGCTACGCAACAGTATGTACAAATACTTCACCTCAGGGCATTTCACTCCAGGTTGCTGGAGCTGAATCTGCTAACGGTGCGGCGGCAGTGAGCTGCGCAAGCGATGCTGATGAGTGGGCAGTATCTTCTGCGCTTGTTACTTCTGGCTTCTACTGCGTTGACTACAAGGGTAACGCAACAACGACAGCTGCATCAGTGTGGAGCAGCACAGGTGGTGACATTGACTGCGACTAATTATTACGCGTGAGTACACAAAAACCGCCTGTGGGCGGTTTTTGTGTACAGCTGCTATGTGCTAGATAGGGGTGAGGCGTACTATACTGTGTTTATGAACCTATCGCTCCCGCTTCTCGTCATTACGTTTGTGTTCGGTACCATCATCGGTAGTTTTTTAAATGTTGTCATTTTACGCATACACACCAAGCGTTCGCTCGGTGGCAACTCACACTGTCTGTCGTGCGGCGAGCGTTTGGGTGTTCCTGACCTTGTGCCGATACTGTCATACCTCATACTCATGGCGCGCTGTCGTCATTGTGGTGCACGCATCAGTCCGCGGTATGCGCTCATTGAGGCCGGAACCGGTGGTATCTTTGTGTTCGTAGCGCTACTTGGTCTACCACCTCTTCTCACTGGCGTGTTGCTGATTTTTCTTCTTCTGCTCCTCATCGTATTCGTGTATGACATCGAACACCTCATTATTCCCGATGAGTATGTTATTGCACTTACTGCTGTGACACTTGCAGTAGTCTCTCTTGGTACCGCAAGTGGTGAAACGTGGCTCGGGCATCTGCTCGCACCGGTCTGCACCTTTGCATTTTTGGGAGGACTCTGGAAGGTGTCTGGCGGCAGGTGGATTGGGCTTGGCGATGCAAAGCTCTCCGTGCCGCTGGCGTTGATGGTAGGCATCTCTCATGCGTTTTCATTTATCGTATTCTCTTTTTGGATTGGCGCATTGGTGAGTGTTGGTATCCTCGTGTCACAACGCTTGATGGGGGGACAACGCCGCTTACATTTTGGTGCTGCGCCGATTACAATGAGTACTGAGGTACCATTTGCACCGTTTCTCATTGTGAGCTTTGTGCTGGTCTACTTTTTCCATGCTGA
>JBJOQE010000059.1:0-23068 GCA_046050105.1 Candidatus Parcubacteria bacterium | reverse complement strand
CCCATGGGAAGAGGTCGACGAAGACCCGGGCGCGGCCAATTGCCGACACCTTACCTTCAACGAGCTCACCTACTTGCGGACGTGCAGGCGATTCTTCGACAAACGCATCCATCACGCTTGGCGCTTTGGTAATTTCTGCTCCTTCGACAGTGTCGATGGTAGCCGTCTCTTGTTCATTCATAATGTTGTAAAGGAAGGAAGCCGTTCCGGGAGACTGGTGTCTGGTCAGCGTTCACGCTCACGGGGTTACCGACATCCTTCGAGATTGATAAAACGAACGGAGGTATCCTACTACGGAAATTGCCTTTTGTCGACACGTGTACTACCGCAATACACTGATGCAGAGGGACAGATAAAGCCCGGTTCGCAAGCGAACCGGGCTGCCGAGGAGTGGGGACCCCGGCGAGGCTCATGAATCTCTCGAAAGGACTGAGTAAGAGGGGGGACCCAGTCTGGACGGGGACATCCACAATTCATGAGCGAAATACGTATCTACGGCTACTATACCATGTATAGAGAGAAATAAAAGTGCGGGTCTTCTTTTTTAAAAGAAAAGACCCGCACACTCGAGGTGTCGGGTCAGTGGTTGCCTAGGGGTATCCTGAGCAACCTGAAGAACGGTGTCGCGCAGCCTGTAAGGCGCGCGGTGCAGCAGACATTTCTGCGCACAATTTGTATAGAATAGAAAGAACGAATTAGTGGCGGTGGAGCGAGACAATAGTTGAGTGTTCGCGTGGGTCATGACCCGAGGCTCAACTATGTCTCAAACTCCACCGACGTCGCACACAGCACCTTGCTGGGACGATTTGTAGCGTTGCCCATTCGGGCGAATCAGTGGTCTTGAGCTACGTTGTTCCAAGGACAAGGGAACGCTCAAGACCGATGGTGTCCTTTTTGCTAAATAGTAGATTCCAGTATCCCACTTTGATGTGTGGCAAGTGTGGGGGTATACTAGTGCCACTATGGTTATTACGTATTTGGGCGGACAGTGCTTTAAGGTGTCGTTTGGCGATACAACACTCGCGTTTAATCCTATTTCGAAGGATTCATCGAATTTTTCTCCGGTAAAGTTTGGTGCCGATGTAGCTTTTTTAACCACGAATCATGAGGACCACAACGGGGTGGCGCAAGTTACCTATGGTGATCGCGAACCATTTGTGGCCAGAGGTCCCGGCGAATACGAACTTGGCGAGGTAACTGCACGCGGCTTTGGGGTGAAAACCTCCTACGACGGCGCCGAGTGCTACAACACCGTGTACTACGTCACGCTTGAAGGCATCAACATGCTCTTTGTGGGAGCCCTTCAAGACCCAAAGCTCGACCCAAAGATTCTTGAAGAGTTTGGTGACATCGACATTATCTTTGTGCCGGTTGCCGGAGGCGATGTGCTCGATGCGGCTTCCGCAGCTTCACTTGCGGTGAAGCTTGAGGCGCGTGTGGTCATCCCCATGCAGTACGACAAAGACTCACTCAAGCTCTTCTTAAAGGAAGCAGGTGCTGAAGACGTGAAGCCTGAAGAGAAGCTCACCGTCAAAAAGAAAGACATTCTCACCATGGAAGGGCAGGTAGTGATACTCAAGGCGTAACCCACAGAGGAGGCATACGATACTCATGCCACACTACGTATGAAGTCACACTGGTATCAAAAAATTATTACGCAACTCCGCCAGCAACCGCCGGAGGTTAAGTCGCATGTAGCACTCATTGCTGCTGGCACACTTACCACGCTTGTAGCGCTTGTGTGGGTGACCACCCTCCCGGCGCGTTTTGCGACCATCGGCACACTCGATAATGGTGTGGCGAGCAGTACTGCACTCATGATGGACGCACTCTCTCCACTGGTGCCCAAGGCCACCATTCCTGCAGCAGACACGAGCGAAAGTGCCGCTGATACACCCGAAGAACTCCAGGAACGTGTTGCCAACTTCAAAAAAGAGCTCGAAGCGCGCCAGCAGGAGGAGGAGAGCACCACCGACTTCATGGAAAGTGCCACCACCGGGGCGGCGACACCGATACAGGAAGATACCAGTACCGTGGGGAAGCCGGTTTTGATTGAGGTGCGCTAAGTAAGCGGCAAGGAGGCATTGTATGTTAGAATAGGCACGTATTTTTTATCCACACTAGTAAGCGATTTGGGATGGCAAAAGGTAAAGCATCAGCAGGTAAAGGGGAGGGCGTAGTGCCAGAGGGTGAGTCTACGGTAAGCGCTCCTGAGCGCGGCATTGTCGCGCAAGGCATTACCGACGAAATGCGCACGTCATACCTCGACTACGCGATGTCGGTTATTACTTCGCGCGCGCTTCCTGATGTGCGCGATGGCTTGAAGCCAGTGCACCGCCGCATTCTCTACTCAATGCGCTTGAACGGCCTTACTGCGACGGCACGTTTTAAAAAGTCGGCGACGGTAGTGGGAGATGTGCTCGGTTCGTTTCACCCCCACGGCGACGTGGCCGTGTATGACGCGATGGTAAAACTTGCGCAGGATTTCTCAACGCGCTACCCATTGGTGCTTGGTCAAGGTAACTTTGGCTCTATTGACGGTGATGGCGCAGCTGCGTACCGTTACACGGAAGCAAAAATGTCCCGCGTGGCGGAGGAACTTTTGCGTGATTTGGAAAAAGACACTGTGGCGTGGCGCCCGAACTTTGACGGCACGAAGAAAGAGCCGTCGGTGCTCCCAGGTCTTGCGCCCAACCTTCTCTTGAATGGCACCTTGGGTATTGCGGTAGGTATGGCGACGAACATTCCGCCACATAACCTCCGTGAAGTTTCAAATGCGATTGGACACCTCATCGAAGACCCCAAGGCAACAAATGAAGACTTGCTCCAGCATGTGAAGGGTCCCGACTTCCCGATGGGAGCAGTAGCCTTCAACCAGAAAGACATTACGCATGCTTACACGAACGGCAAAGGCGGCGTGGTGGTACGCGGTGAAGCAGACATCGTGGAGGATAAAAAGGGAGCATTCTCTATCATCATTACGTCGATTCCGTATCGCGTAAACAAGGCAGACATGCTCGTGAAGATTGCCGACTTGGTGCGTGACAAGCGTATTGAAGGCATTCGCGACCTCCGCGACGAGTCAACAAAAGACATCCGCGTGGTGGTAGAACTTAAGAGTGGTGCACAACCACAGACGGTGCTCAACAAACTCTACAAGCACACCCAGCTCGAAGAGACCTTCCACTACAACATGCTGGCACTTGTTGATGGGGTACCGCAGACACTTTCCCTTAAGTCTATTCTCCAGGAGTACATCAAGCATCGCCAGGATGTGGTGCGTCGTCGCACGCAGTTTGACCTGACTAAGGCGCAAGACCGCGAGCATATCCTCCTGGGTCTTAAGAAGGCGCTCGACCACATCGACGCCATCATCAAGACCATTCGTGCTTCGAAGGATGTGCCCACTGCGCATGCGGCCTTGATGAAGCAATTTAAGTTCTCAGATCGTCAGGCAACGGCGATTCTCGACATGCGTCTTCAGAAGCTTGCCGGTCTTGAACGCAAGAAGATTGAAGAGGAGCTCAAAGCAATTCAGGCACTCATCGCAGAGCTCGAAGCAATCTTGAAGAGCGAGAAGAAGATGCTCGCGATTGTGAAGAAAGAGCTCGCTGAGTTCGCCGAGAAATACGGCGACGACCGCCGCACCAAGATTGTGAAAGGCGGAGTGAAAACACTCTCAGTTGAAGACCTTATCGCCGACGAAGAGAGTGTGCTTGTGCTTACGCAAGGCGGCTACATCAAGCGCACCAACCCGTCTGAATATCGTTCACAGAAGCGAGGCGGTGTTGGCGTGGTAGACCTCAACACGAAAGAAGAAGACTTCGTCACAAGCTTGGTGACCACCTCAATGCATAGCGACCTCCTCTTCTTTAGCGACAGGGGCAAGGTATATCAAACCAAGATGTACGACATCATGGAAGGAAAGCGCGCCACAAAAGGAAAGTCGATTATGAACTTCCTCGCACTTCAAGATGGTGAGCGTGTCACTTCAGTACTTCCCGTACGAAAAGGTGAAAAAGGTTTGGAGGATCAATCACTGATGATGGTGACGAAGTTTGGCACCACGAAGAAAGTCGCCGCAAAAGCGTTTGCTGATGTGCGTCGCAATGGCCTTATTGCTATTTCGCTCGATGAAGGCGACGCACTCGTTGCAGCGCGCTTTGTGTCTAAGGGTGACGAAGTGGTGGTGATTACCTCAAAAGGTCAGTCGATTCGATTTAAGGAAACCGACATCCGTGCCATGGGCCGCACCGCCGCAGGCGTACGCGGTATGAAGCTCGCGAAGGGCGACTCTATTGTGGGCACCGGCATCATTCCAAACCCAAAGGGCAACCCAGGCGCAAAGGATATGGAAATTCTCGTCGTTACTGAAAACGGCTACGGAAAGATGACTGCTGCAAAAGAATACAAGGTACAGAACCGTGGCGGCTCAGGTATCAAAACCGCACAGGTTACTTCAAAGACTGGCCCCGTCATTGGCGGCGAGGTGCTCACGACCGAGTACAAACAAGAGGGAGAACTTGTGGTTATGTCGAAGAAGGGTCAGGTGATTCGTTTGCCACTTATCCAGGTGCCAACTCTTGGACGACAGACACAGGGAGTGAGAGTGATGAAGCTGTACGAAGGTGATAGCATCGCCTCCTCAGTCTGCTTCTAAACGCGCTGGTTAAAATACTTTTCTCTGTCGTCGCCTTCGTCGCGGCGACACTCACAGTACTCTTGTACACCTCGCGCCGTCGCACCTTAGCGCCTCGAATAAAAGCATTTTTCCTCATTGCTTTTAGGAAACACCGCCAGAATTGTTCAGCTACTGTGTTGCGGGCCCCGTCTCCGTCGGTCACCGTAGTGTTCTACGGCTTCCTCGGAGACCACCCGCGCCTTGTACCTGAAGTATTTTGGCGGTTTTTGAAGATACGGAGGATCGTCCTCCGTATGACTCTCATTCGTAGACCGTGTTGCATAAGCGACCGCTCTATCCTCACCCCATGAACCAAAGGGTGTGTTCGTCGCTGTATACTGTGTAGGTAATGGATTTTGTCATACCGCAAAACGCTGTTTCTCATTTCCATCTCCTCAAGGGTGACCGCGTTGCGGACATCGGCGCGGGGAGTGGGCATTTTTCTTTTGCGCTTGCACGCGCGGTGGCGCCAGATGGCCGAGTGTTCGCTATTGAAATACAGAAAGATCTTGCAAAGCGCATTGCCGAGGAAGCGCGTGCGAAGAAAATAACCAATATAGAAACTATTTGGGCAGACCTTGAGTCGCCGCGGGGTGTGCGGCTTGCCGACGGCACACTTGATGCGGTGGTGTTCGCAAACGTGCTATTTCAAATGGGGAACCGTAAGCACGCACTGGAAGAAGCCTCGCGTCTTCTCCGTGTTGGCGGCAAGATGTTTATCATCGACTGGACCGACTCGTTCGGTGGTATGGGCCCCCATGCCGACCTGGTAGTGGGAGAAGACGAAGCAAAAAAGCTTGGCGCACACGCAGGGTTTAACTTCACGCGCACTTTTCCTGCAGGGTCACACCACTATGGGCTTGCATTCAAAAAAATATGAAACCTTTTCAAATTATTATGTTCGCGGTCTTCGGGGCATTGGCGCTCGGCGGCCTCCTTATGTTTGCAGGCTTCCGCGGGTTTGATCGGGAAGCAGATGCGCTCCAAGCTGGCGTCACCATTTGGGGAACATTAAACCAGACAGCCTTTGATCAAGTGTTTGGGGATATGGTGGGGCAAGATCAACGGTGGGGCACCGTGAAGTATGTCGAGCAGGATGCTGAACGTTTTTCCGAAACGCTTACCAACAGCATTGCAGAGGGGAGAGGTCCTGATCTTGTGTTGTTGCCCCATGAACTTTTGGTCTCACAAGCGCCGAAGCTCACCGCTATTCCCTACGATAATCTCTCGGTGCGCGAATACCGCAATGCCTTTGCAGAAGGTGCCGAAATATTCCTTTTTCCTGATGGTTTCTATGGCTTTCCATTTGCCATCGATCCCCTCGTAATGTACTGGAACCGCGATATCTTCTCGTCGGCGCGTCTTGCATACCCGCCGCGCACCTGGGAAGAGTTGGTGCGCGACACGGTGCCAGCGGTGACAAGACGTGAAGATAATAACGATATTACGGTGAGCACCATCGCTTTTGGTGAGTATGCCAATGTGAAAAATGCAAAGCAGGTGTTACTGATGCTCCTCACCCAGGCCGGGAGTAGGTTGGTGGAAATTGTAAATAATAACTTCTTGGTGCAGCTCAATATTGGGTACGGTACTGAAGTGTCGACACCAGCAGACGCTGCCATTCGTTTCTTCACGCAGTTTGCGAACCCGTCGACCGTTACTTATTCTTGGAATCGCGGTATGCAAAACGACCGCGAGGCATTCTTGGCAGAAGAACTTGCACTGTACTTTGGGTTTGGTAGTGAATTTGCCTCACTCCGTGATGGAAACGCCAACTTAAATTTCGATGTTGCAGAAGTGCCGCAGGGCGCTGATGAGATTAACCGCAAGGGCTATGGCACTGTGTATGCATTTACTATCCCAAAGACTTCCAAAAACCCCGCTGGAGCGTATGAAGTGGCGCAAACCCTCACCATGACACCGGTGACCGATACGCTTGTTCGCGAGCTCGCACTGGCCCCAGCGCGGCGCGACCTCATCGCGTTAAAACACGGAAGCCCAGTGGGTGATATTATGTACCAAGCAGCGCTCATCGCACGCGGGTGGCTCGACCCAGAGCCGGAGATGAGCTCAGTGGCACTTCGTGAAATGATTGAAGCCGTGACCTCAGGCCGCAAGAAGATTAGTGAATCTATTGAACATGCAAACTACCAACTACAGAAAGCTTTCTAAGGCGCCCCTATGTGCTACTCTTGTGATTTTTGCCACTCTCTTTTATTTTTTCTTATTTTCTCCTCAGTTAAGCGCACAAGGAACTATCAATGATGGTCGAGGTGGCACCTTTAATGATGGTAGCGGGGGTACCATAAATGATGGGCGAGGTGGCACCATCAATGATGGTTTTACTCCCACAAAAGGGAATCGAGAATCCTCAAAATGTGGCACAGGCGGCAGTGGGACCACACTCTGTAACCCGCTGTCATTTGGTTCCTTCGGAGAGTTCTTTATCGCACTCATCGACATTCTCATTCTGTTCGCAATTCCCATTATCGTGCTCATGATCATTTACGCCGGTTTCCTTTACGTTATGGCGCGCGGTAGCGAGGAGCAGGTCACGAAAGCTTCGCGTGCGCTTACCTACGCAGTGTTGGGCGGTCTTCTCATCCTTGGTGCAGAACTCATTCTGAAAATTATCCAAGGCACGGTAAGCCAGCTCACGCCGTTTTAGCAATGACCATGAAGAACATCTTTTTCATTGGAGCGCTTGCGTTACTCCCCACACCACTTTTCGCTGCGCCGCAAAACTTTGCAGAGGTGGTGGGGTGGGTTGCCGATTTTGCACGGTTGCTCATACCGATCATCATCGGCCTCACCTTTCTCTACATTATATGGGGGCTCGCAAAGCACTGGGTCATCAACGGCGGGAGCGAGGAGAGTGCTCAAACAGGCCGCATGGTGCTCATTACCGGCGTCATCGGCCTCACGGTTATGGTGGGGATGTGGGGTTTGGTGTCTTTGGTGCGGAATGCCATATTCTTTTAGTCCCCTCAGAATCCACACCCACCCCGCTATTTGACCGTTATTTAGATAGAATAGAAGGATACTCGTAATTTTGCCGCATAGTATTGTATGAAACACATTGCGCTTGCCGCGGCCCTCTCGCTCCCACTTTTCGCCTCGGCTGCATTTAATGCTTCACCGCTCGAGGCATATATCGGCGGCGTGGTTTCTTTTGTGAATGGCTACATCATCCCGCTCATTATGGCCGCAGCGATTGTGGCGTTCATCTGGGGTATGTTTCAATACTTTGTGTTGGGCGGTGCAAACGAAGAGAAGCGAGAAAAGGGCAAGCAGGTTGCAGTATGGGCAGTTATTGGCTTGGTACTTATGCTTTCACTCCAGGGCATTGTGATGCTTCTGGTGGAGGTGTTCGGCTTTGGCGGGGGAGTGGTGGCTGGGCCCGACATCAATCCGTTCCAATAGCCTTTTGCAAAATGCCCTCTGTTCGTAATCCATTAAACACGTTAGAATTATCACTATGAAAAAATCACTGTTAATTGCAGCATCGTTTGCACTTCCCTTTATGGCGAGCGCACAGACCTTTGCCAACCAGGGTAACTTGAAGGGATACCTCAAGAGCATCACCGACTTCATCAACGGGTATGTTATCCCCCTTATCATTGCGGCTGCTATCGTGTCCTTCATCTGGGGCATGTTTAAGTTCTTCGTACTTGGCGGTGCCGATGAAGAGAAGCGCGCGAGCGGCCAGTCACTTATGATCTGGGCGGTGGTGGGTCTTGTACTCATGCTTTCACTCCAGGGCATTGTGAACATCTTTGCTGATGCAATTGGCCTTACGGGAGGGACTATCATCACCCCAACAGTACCAGGCGTTCGTAACTAATTGACTTGATGATTAACGTCGCGTATGCCGCGAACGAATTTGCCGTCTCCATTGTGACGACGGTGAAGAATGTCATCATCTACCCGCTCATCACGCTCATGTTTGTGGTGGCGATGGTGGTGTTTCTCTGGGGTGTCTTTGAGTATGTAAAGAACGGCACTGAAGAGGCTGCGCGCGCCACGGGGAAGCGTCACATGATTTTTGGCATCATTGGGTTTGTGGTTATGCTCTCTGCTGTTGCGATTTTGAACATTGCCCTTGGCACCGTGGGGCTCGAGCGCGTACGCTAGATACACGTGATGTAAGTATAGTAAAAGCCGGTCTCCTGTGAGGAAGGCCGGCTTTGCGTTGTGCAAAGAACTGATTCAGAGACACTTTTTGTGTCCCTCAGGGTAGGAAATGAAGTCGACTTCGACGTCATTTGCCCCCTTTGTCTTATAGCGGAATATATACCGTTTATTCCGCTTCTCTGTGTTGACGTTTTTCACAAGTTCGCCGTTTCTGCCACGATGAAGGCAATAGCCCTCAAGACCGCGAACATCAGTTTCTGCTCCGTCACCTTTAATAGTGATAGTTCCCATGAAAATACTTCCATCAGGACGTTTCGCCATTGGTGTGTCGATGCTCGGCGTATCCTCACTTTCTGAAGACCACCATGATGATGTGGCAACTTTCTGGATGCCCAAAAAAAGGCACAGTCCGATGAATCCGACGACGAAAATATTAAATTTTCCACCACCGGAACTGGAGGAAGCTGCGCTTCCTCCGCCATGTCCTGCTGACATACGATTCTCCTATTTTCGCGGTTTGTTTTTTGAACCGGCACCAGGGAAGGCGCCTACAAGTTTTCCTGTTGTTGGGTCAATCATACTTTGAGACCCTTCAAGGCCGCTGAAGACAGTGAGATTTGCAGGTTTGCCCGCATCAATCAACGCCATTGCAGCAGCAACGTTTGGAGCGACACCAGAGGCAATGTGTGCAGCAACCTGGGCAACGCGTGCCTTTGTTTGAATCGCTTCTAGATCACTCTCGACACCTTCCTGAACTCTTTGACGCAGTGCTTTCTCAAGTTCACCATCCATTCGGATCGTATTGATTCGGATGATGTCAACCTTAATGCCCCAGCGGTTTAAAGTATCAGAGTCACTTTTCAAGTCCCTTTCGAGTTCGCGTTCAATTTCTTGTGAGAGTTGAGAGCGGTCAAGGTCGGGCAGATTGAGTGCTTCGTACCGTCGGGTCACCGTGCGAATGGCACGTTTACCAACTTCAAGGAGTGTTGGCACTGGATCTTCAGCATCGAGGAACTCGTAGGGGTCTTCAATGCTGTACTGCTTAACTCCGTTCATTTCCATGAGGACGTTATCTTTCGAGTAGACGTCTTTCATGTCGTCAAAGCGGAGGTCCTTTTTCCTGCAGTCCACATCTTCAAAGCGAGCAAGTGGCGGAGGAAAAAGAGATGAGTTCAGACCTTCACTTACTCCATGTCCATGTGGTCCGAAACGTCGTCTCTTGCCAAGCAAGAGCCATGCTCCTCTATGACCGACCTCAGTTGTGTGGAGGGTTGTCGAGAGGTACATGCCACCGAGGATGAAGCTGGTGACTAACCAATTCGAGAAGTCGAACAAGTCAATCCATGACAATAATATGTATGCAGGCAACATGCCCAAAATGATTGAGAAAGTACCCCCAATCAAGAGGGATGAATTTACCAGTGAACCCTGGTGAGAGTCGTTCGACATGTCAATCTCCTATTCAATTTTCAACGAACGGATGACCCGTTCTTAAAGGGTTTTCGGGGGAGGGTAGACCTCGCCCGATTCAATTAGTATTGTATCACACTATACTATAAAAGTCAAGCAAATGGGCATACTAAAACACCCCGTGAAAAGTGGATTTTCACGGGGTGTTTTTTCGACGTTTTGTGAGCAAGAGGAGGCTCGAATTTATAATCCTTGCGGAACCATCCCTCTGTTCTGTATCAGCACACTGTGGGCGTGAGAGGACTCGAACCTCCAATCCTTTCGGAACCAGTTCCTAAGACTGGCGCGTATACCAATTCCGCCACACGCCCACACTATGCTGTTACAACGAATATTTCCCTACTACGCAGGAACCGGACAGAAAGTGACGCAGGCCACTTTCTATTCCCGCGACTGGGGCGTCTGCCAATTTCGCCACGTGCCCCTAATGCGATTTGACGAAAGCAATCCCATTGCTTTCGTCTGCCACACGCCCAGCACCATAGAGTACTAGGAAAAGTGAATTAAATAAAGAGTGTATAAGAATGATTCTTGCGGACAGGGATCTTGGTCATTACAGGTTGAGTAGCAGGGCTCTTTCCCTACTGAAACTAGTGAGCGCATGTGAAAGTTTACTTTCATAATGCGTGAGCAAAGTTTCAGGAAGCTTTGCTTACAGGGAACGGTACAACTGCTACCAGGGATCTCGATCCTTACAGGATCAGTACACCTTGCGGCTACTTTTCTTGCTTTGCAGAAAGGTAGCTCGCAAGGTCTTCGAGCCCTGGACGTACAGTCTCCCAGACTGTACTTGGGCGGACAAATGAAAAAACGGCCGTAGCCGTTTTTTCATTTGTCCGCCCACCAGGGCTCGAACCTGGGACCTTATCCTTAAGAGGGATCTGCTCTACCAACTGAGCTATGGGCGGATATTTAATTGTCGACCTTTTCGTTAATGAGGGAGAATTATGTGGGACATAGTTCTCGCTCTACCTCGACTGTGCCGGCGGATATTTAATTTTTGTTTAGGTCAATGCGGTTGTGCTGCATCTCCCCGCGACGCGCATCATCATACAATATGATGCGCTATTACTCAATACCGGATTTTACCTAATGCCGCTATCACAGAATAAGGGGATGGGAGCACCTGCGGAGGCAATTTCTACCTTACCACTACACGACGGGAATGGGGAGCTATTTTCTGGGCGAGAAATACTGTATACCCCACGGGTGAATGTGGCGGTGAACGCTCCCTGCGCGTCAGAAACTACAGTGACGCTTTTACCATCTGCGGTGTTGGTGAGCACAACAGCACCCTCAAAAGGTCGTGGAGCGCATGCTTCTTCAGGGGGTATGCGCTCCACAGGACACGTAGGGCCAAGCATAACCGTCCCCTGTACGGTTATGGGGCTTTGGCTTACGGTGCCGGTAGGGCATGTCGTAAATTCACAGTTCGGCCCTGTACGGCCAACGTATGAGCCGTCAGGGCATTGTTTTGCATCCATAGTGCACAGAGTGGGTGATGGCGAAGGTTCATCTCCTGGTACTTCAGGTGGTGGAGTGGTAGGGTCTTCTTCAGCACTGCCCGTAAGCGGACGTTCTTTGCAGCTGGCAAACGTACATGAAGGACCTACTCTCCCCACGTATGAACCATCAGGGCAGACACGCGCTTCTTTGGTACATCCCACTATATTGTGTGAAGTACTCGGTTCCACAATCAGTTCGAGAGGATTGGGGAGTATTTCAAGATAGATAAGCACACTGCATATCAGCACCACCTTGAGTGCAAGGAGGAGTGCGATTGCTCGTGGGGTGAGCGATGTCATAGGTGTGGCGAACCGTAGCATCAGTATACTCCTCTGTGTCTATGGGGAAGTGAAGATGTGGGGATGGTGAGTAGAGCCTCCGTATAACTGATATAGATTCTTGCACAAGAAAAACTGCTTTCAAAACTACTTGAAAAGCTAGTGCGTCCGATCTACTCAAACTTTTGACTAATTTTGTTACGACCGCAGGGAGTTAGAAAAATACAAATACCATTGTGGTGCGATTACCACAAAAAAGTGTCGCACACTTTCTTTAGGCACAATAAAACAGACTTTCGGCTGCTTTATCTGTGCCCAGAGTGGGAACCTCTCGTTACACGAACGGTACAGTCTTCGTATCGTACTCACTTCGTTCCGTCCGATATACTCAGACTTTTCGATTCCCACACGAAAACATAGTTTTCTTCTGTACACGAAAAAGCCGGCAAAAGCCGGCTTTTTGTGCCCAGAGTGGGAATCGAACCCACACTACCTGTAACAGGTAACAAAATTTTAAGTCTTGCGCGTCTACCAATTTCGCCATCTGGGCAGCAGCATGATGATAGCAGAAAAGTGGGTGCATTGGCGACTATAGATGTTTTTTGAGAAAACACTACAAAAATGGTACATTTTACCAGCTGGCCTGGTGGTGAAGTGGTTAACACTGCGGTTTGCAAAACCGCCATGCGCGGGTTCAACTCCCGCCCAGGCCTCAGAACGAAGTGAAGAGCATGGAGAAAGGCGCCTACGCGCCTTTTGTGCGGGAGTTGAAAACCTTGAACAGGTGAGCAAGCGGAGCGCTCACGTGAGAGGTGTACAGATTCTGTAAGAATCAACAACAGAAAAGCGCCACCCAAAGGGCGGCGCTTTTGACTCATTAGCTTCCTTCTCCCTCAATGCGCTTCGCTACCTCGTCGACATGTTGGCGATTACGTTCGCCGTAGTCGAGCATGAACTCAAAGTGGGGAATATGGCGAAGGCGGCTGTTTTGTTTGATATGGTCGCGAAGCTCGGTACCTTTGCGCTTCATGAAAATAACCGCAGCCTCTTCTTTTTCGGTGGGGTAGGCAGTAATCATCACCACGGCACGCTTCATGTCGGGAGAGGTGTCGATGCGGGTGACGGTGATGAGTGGGCTGGTGTTGGCCTCCTGGCGCACGAAGTCTGCCACAAGGCCGGTGAGTACTGAAAGAGCGCGTTCGTTTCGGTCGAAAGTCATACTAACGTTCTACGGTTTCGAAAGCTTCTATGGTATCTCCCGGCATTATTTCTGCCTTAGTGTCGAGTTCCATACCAAATTCGCCTTGTGACACTTCCTTCACGTTTGCCTTCTGCTGCTGGAGGTTGTCGATTTTGCCACGGCCAATTTCAAGGTCGCGGCGCAATACCTTCACCACTTCACCTACCTTCAACACACCGTTTTGTACACGGCCGCCAAGTACATGAGTGTGGCGCTGTACGCTAAACTCCTTGAGGATTTTTGCATCGCCTGTCTTCACGTCGATGGTCTCTTTTGGTGTGCGGAGTATCACTGCATCAGTGAGCCATTCAGCAAGTTTGTAGATGATGTCGAATGTCGCGATTTCAACACCAAGTCGCTCCGCCATATCTTTTGCTTGGCGGTCGACCTGTGCATTGAAACCAAGAATAATAGCGTTTTTCGACGTGCCCACATTCTTCACATCGTTTTCGGTAATACTTCCGACAGTCTTGTCGACAATTTTTATGAAGACGCGGTCCTGGGGAATCTTGGCGATTTCATGCTCAATCCCTTCAAGAGAGCCCACCGTGTCCGCCTTAATGACTACCGGAATAGCAGGGAGTGTGGAAACTGCAGTGGCTGTCGTAGTGGCGGGGTTGTTTTTTGCGGCAAAGACCAATGCCTCGGCCTCCTTTTTGGTCGCACAGGTACTAAACGATGAACCAACTACTGGTACGTCGGTGAATCCAACGATGCATACAGGAACTGAAAGTCCTGCCTCTTTGATGGGCTTGCCGCGGAAGTCTTCCATGATGCGTACCGGAGCGAATGCGGTGCCAGAAACCACGAATGTGCCACTTTTAAGCGTGCCATTCTTCACAATGAGTGTTGCAGAGGTGCCGCGCTTCGACTCAAGCTCAGACTCAATAACGACACCAGTTGCTGGTGCGCCCTCGTCTCCTTCTAGGCCAGCAAGATCTGCGGTAAGGAGGACGAGGTCCAAAAGGTCGTCGACACCGGTACCTGCTTTTGCAGAAATGGGAGCATACGAGATGTCACCACCCATACCCTCAATGTAGATTTCGTTCTCAATGAGTGAGATCTTGGTGCGTTCAATGTTCGCATTTGGCTTATCAATCTTGTTGATAGCGACAACATAGGGGATGTTTGCCTGCTTGATGGAAGCAAGCGCTTCGAGTGTTTGTGGCTTCACACCTTCTTCTGCAGAAACCACGAGAATGGCAACATCGGCAACATCGGCACCGCGGAGGCGCATTTTTTGGAATGCTGCGTGGCCCGGAGTATCGAGGAAGGTAATGGGCTTCACGCCTGATTCTTTGGTCTCATGGAGTACCACGTATGCAGAAAGGTGCTGGGTAATGCCTCCCGCTTCCTTAGCTACCACGTTCGTCTTCCGTATATAGTCAAGAAGTGTCGACTTTCCGTGGTCGATGTGGCCCATGACGACGACAACAGGGTGTCGCGCCACGATATGTGACGGTGATGATGTTTTTTTCGCCATGGCGTTTTTTTGTGGGATGCGCGCTTCAGTGCTCCCTACATGTGGCGAGACTATACCATGAATTTTGCATAAAATATACTCTCGCCACTGGCAGTGTTTAGGTGGGATGAGAGGCCACCGCGACTTTGTGCTTTTGTGTACCTATGGAATGATGGAGTAACGTATGTGGCACCCATTTAAAAAGAAACGAGTGTACCTCGATTACGCCGCGGCAACACCATGTGCGCAGGAGGTGTCTGCAGCGATGCGACCGTTTGAGACGCACACATTTGCGAATGCCAGTGGTGTGCACCGCGAAGGGCGTTTGGCACGAGAGGCGCTCGAAGCCGCGCGCGCCAGAGTGGCACATACACTAAAGACCGTGCCGCACCATGTGGTATTTACCTCGGGTGGTACTGAATCAAACAATCTTGCTATTCTCGGTGTTGTTGAAAAGTTCAGAGAGGAAGGTCGGGCGTATGAGGAGATGGAAATCATCTCAACTGCAATTGAGCATCCATCAATTCTTGAGCCACTGCGCTTACTCGAGAAAAAAGGCGTGGTGGTGAAATATGCGCCAGTGAATAGTGAAGGCACCATAGTACGTGCTCCGTTCCGGGAGTTGCTCTCTGAAAAAACAGTGTTGGTGACCTTTGCGTACGCAAATAGCGAAATTGGAACGGTGCAAGAGGTGCAGGCACTTTCGCGCAGTGTCCGCCTGTGGCGAAACGAGAAGAAACGATCGTATCCGTATGTACACATCGATGCGTGCCAAGCGTCACTCTGGCTCCCCTGCAAAATGGATTCTCTCGGTGTAGATATGATGTCGCTCGATGCAGGGAAGTGCTATGGCCCTAAAAGCGTAGGCGTGCTCGCGCTTCGTGGTGATGTTTCGCTCTCACCTCTCCTCCGTGGCGGCTCGCAGGAAGGTGGCCTACGCCCAGGAACTGAACACGTGGGAGCTGCGGTCGGCTTAGCGGCTGCATTTGTGTGGGCACAGGAGGGATGGGAGGTGCGTGCTTTGAAGGTAGCAGAGAGCCGCGAGTTTTTCTTCGAAAAACTCGCGGCAGCATTCCCCGGACTTGTCTTAAACGGCTCTCACGAGCACCGTCTCCCCAACAATCTAAACGTGGCTATACCGGGTCTTGATGGTGAGTATGCGGTGGTAGGCCTCGATGCGCGTGGTGTGGCGTGTTCAACGCGGAGTGCTTGCAAGGTCAATGAGTCTACCGAAGAGGGCGGTTCTCATGTGCTTCGTGCACTCAATCTCCCACACGACGTGGTATTAGGTGCCATCCGCTTCTCACTCGGCGAAGAAACGACCAAGGCAGAGCTTTTCCGCGCAGTCATCGCTCTGCAGGATCACGCACGGGTGGCGACAGTGGAGAAACTTTGACATTTGTGTAAAAAGTTGTAGTATACAAACATAATGGAATGTGACGCACCGAATGAATTTTTGGTTATAGGAAGAGCGTAGTATTCTAGAGTAAGTAGCGAAACATATATTTATATGCCTCCATTTCACAATTTCACATCTAAGGCCAAAGAAGCAGTGCGCAAGGCACACGAGCTTGCTATTGAGCGTGGCCAGAGCCATGTGAGCTCGGTGCACCTCCTTGCAGCGCTCACCCTCCAGGAAGACGGCCCGGTCATCTCTATGCTCGAGCGCCTCGATGTCGATATTGTGACACTCGCCGATCTTCTCCTTGAATCTATTGAAGGTCCTGAAGAGCGCCGTTCAGTATCTCAGTCATACCAGCTCTACCTCACCCCCGACTTGGCGCAAGCGCTTGAGGAGGCAGGAAAAATATCTGCGCGCATTGGTGACACCTATATAGGTACGGAGCATCTTTTCCTTGCAGCACTTGAGCACCCAGGGCCTGCCTCTGAGGTCCTTTCGCGCATGGGTATCGATAAGAAGAACATCGAAAAAACTCTCGAAGAAATTCGTGAGACGTCGCATACTGAAGAGTCTGCTGCACCAAGCAAGAAGTATCGTGCACTGCAGAAGTTCACGCGCAACCTTACCAAAATGGCCGAGGACAACAAGCTCGACCCTGTTATTGGTCGTGACAGTGAAATTCAGCGGGTGATTCAGATACTCTCTCGTCGTACCAAAAATAACCCCGTACTCATCGGCGAAGCGGGTGTGGGCAAGACTGCTATCGCTGAAGGCCTGGCTATGGCTATCGCCGCAGGGAACGTCCCTGAGTCGGTTAAGGGAAAAGAACTTCTTTCTCTCGACCTCGGCCTCCTCATTGCGGGAACCAAGTTCCGCGGTGAGTTTGAAGAGCGCCTTAAGGCTATCATGAAAGAAGTGCAGCAAGCCGAAGGTCATGTCATTTTGTTTATCGATGAACTCCACACCATTGTGGGGGCAGGTGCTGCAGAAGGAGCGATTGACGCTGCAAACATGCTAAAGCCTGCGCTTGCGCGTGGAGAGCTTCGGGTCATTGGTGCCACCACCCTAAAGGAATACCAGAAATATATTGAGCGCGACCCAGCGCTCACCCGCCGTTTCCAGCCAGTGTATGTGAACGAACCTTCACAGGAAGACACCATTGCCATTTTGCGTGGCATTGCAGAAAAGTATGAACTTTTCCACGGCGTGCGCATCACCGACGACGCCATCATTGCTGCGGTCAGTTTTTCATCTCGCTACATCACCGATCGCTTCTTGCCCGATAAAGCAGTCGACCTCATTGACGAAGCAGCGTCAGCGCTCCGCATTTCACTTGAGAGTAAGCCTGCGGAACTTGAAGATGCCGATCGAAAGATCCGCCGTCTGGAAATTGAGCGTGAAGCACTGAAGCGCGAAGAAGAGCTTCCAGAGCACGCCAAGAAAGCAAAGGCCCGCCTGAAGGAAATTGAACATGAGATGACCGAGCTTCGCGAGAAGACCTCATCGCTTGAGGCGCGCTGGAACAATGAGAAGAATGCGCTTGGCGAGATTCGCAAGATGAAGAAAGAACTTGAGGAATTGCGTATTGAAGCGGTGAATGCCGAAGCAAGTGCTGCGCTCACCCGCGCCGCAGAAATTCGCTACGCACTCGTGCCGAAGCTTGAGAAAAAACTCGCCGACAAGATGGAGAAACTTAAGAAGCTTCAGAAAAACAAGCGTATCTTGAAAGAAGAGGTGACCGAGGAAGATATCGCGAAAGTAGTTTCGAAATGGACCGGTGTGCCCGTGGTCCGTATGCTTGAAGAAGAAGCAGCCAAGCTCTCCCGTATGGAGGAAGAACTCCAGCGCCGCGTAGTAGGGCAGAATAATGCGGTGACGCGCATTGCAGACGCCGTGAAGCGCTCGCGCGCAGGTATCGCCGACCCCAACCGCCCCATCGGCTCATTTCTTTTCCTCGGTCCTACGGGCGTCGGAAAGACCGAACTTTCAAAGGCGCTCGCGGGCTTTCTCTTTGACGATGAAAGTGCACTGGTGCGCATCGATATGTCGGAGTTTATGGAACGTCACTCAGTGTCGAAGATTATTGGCTCACCGCCAGGATACGTAGGTCATGAGGAAGGCGGCAATATTACTGAGCTTGTGCGACACCGCCCGTATTCAGTCATCCTCCTCGACGAGATTGAAAAGGCTCACCCGGAGGTGTTTAACATCTTGCTTCAGGTACTCGACTCTGGCCATCTTACTGATGCGAAAGGCCGCAAGGTTAACTTCAAGAACTCGGTCATCATCATGACGTCAAACATTGGGGCAGAACACATCGACCGTATGTCGAAGTTTGGTTTCTCGCACAAGAATGATGACGTGACGCGTTACGAGCAGGCTAAGGACAAAGTGATGGAGAGCCTGAAGAGCTTCTTCCGTCCCGAATTCCTTAACCGCCTTGATGAGATTATTGTCTTCGATATTCTCTCACCTGAAACAATAGCTGGCATTGTGAAGATGCAGATTGATATTGTGGTGAAGCGCCTCCATGAAAAGGAAATTGCCATTACCGTGGCGCCTGAGGTGTACGAGTATCTTGCGAAGGAAGGGTACAACCCGCAGTATGGCGCTCGCCCCTTGAAGCGCTTGATTCAGTCGAAGATACTCACTCCGTTAGCATCAATGATGGTGTCACATGGCGTGCTTGCTGGCGGTTCTGTCACCATTGGTGTAAAAGAAGGTGAATTTACCTTTGACGTGAAGAAGAGTGCAACACGGAGTCCCAAGCGAAAGCGTATGGCGGTCGGTGTCTAGTGTAAGTGCTCGCAAACGCTGCGTATGAAAAAACACCAGTCCTTGTGACTGGTGTTTTGCGTTAAATCGTCATTCCTTGAGCGCCTCTGCGGCGAGTGTCGAGAGGCTTACCCCTTGTGATGTACCGTCGTAGACGATACAGGAATTACTCACTTTGATGCGAGACCCACCGTTGTATACGATGACGAGCAAGCCGTCCTCACGATATGTCCGCACGACTGTACCGCGAGTGGTCTGGCTACCGACAAGGCGGGGTATCACCACTTGAGCAGCAGTGGCACGCAGCTTTTTGAGATACGACGCGCGTACATTTTGCGGCAAGGTGTCCCAATCCTGACGGTTTCGCGAAGCTGCTCGCGCGGCTGCGTATTCGTAATTGAATAGCGTACCAGATGCCTTAAGGAGCTGTGTCGCGTTTTTGCCCCTCACCAGACGGTAGATTTTGTTGGTGCAGCGCTCTGCTATGTTTCTGTCTGCATCAGCGTGTACACTGCTTGGTACGAAACATATAATGCCGAAACAAGCACATGCACACCACATTAATACTTTGTTCACGATGCCCTCCCATGACTATCTGCCCATAATGCTACTCCTTTTGTGAGGAAGCGGTAGGGGGGTCTGTGCGCGACTACGGTATAGAAAAACCCGACTATGAAGCAGTGCTCATAGTCGGGCAGGGCTACCCCTTCGTCCCGTCGCCAATCATGCGTGAAAGGCAGTGCTTGCCGATGCACACATCGGCGATTTTACAGCCGTTACCGCTCATGATGACCGTCATGTTGGTGACGTCATCAGGATTACTGACGCTCGTCACAGTCACCTTGTTGCCGCGCCACGAGAATTTCGAGCGCGCATAGGCAGCAATGGTGCTGGCATACGAAAACATCTTTTGCTTCGTATGGGTAAGTTGGTTCTGGCGTTCGGAAGGTGAGAGTTTACTCCATTCCTTGTCCTTGTGCGCTAACGCTCGCTTTGCAAGCGCCTCTCCAAAATACACGTTATATAAGCCCGAGAGGGCTTTACTGCTTCCGAGCGCAGCCTTGGTGGCAGTGAGTGCGCTCGGGAAACATGCCTGCGCAGAGGCTGCGGCCACTGGCGTGGTGCCAAGGTGCAATGATGCACCAAGCACGAGCACCATGGCGGTTTTGCTTAAAAGAACTATTCTCGACACACAAATCTCCTTCTCGTCTGTTGATGTCAAGTGCATAGTACCTATTTTTTACGCACACGTAAAGTGTTTATTGATAAAAGCAGCTCATGCGGTGTGGTAGTATATATAGAAACTGATATTTGCATGTTGACGCGACACACTAAAGGGAAGATAGGTGCCATTGCGATAGGAGTGATGTGCCTTTTTCCTATTGCAGGATGGTTGCTGGCTGCGCCTGTGGCCGAACGTTTTGAAAGCACATTCATGATGCTCACGAGTGTAGGGCAGCTCACTGGCTTGGTGGGGGTGGTACTCTTTGCGCTTACTCTCATTCTGAGTGCGCGACTATCGTTCCTTGAGGATTACTTTGGCGGCCTCGATCGCCTGTATAACGTACACCACATTACTGGCACCATTGCGTTTATCTGCCTCTCGTTCCACCCGCTCATGCTTGCCGCTCGGGAATTGTCTTTTTCAACCTATGATGCAGCGCTATTTCTGCTACCTAGTAGTAATTGGCCAAAGAATTTCGGCATCATCTCGTTTTTGTTGTTGATGGCCCTGCTCTGTGTAACTTTCTATGCTACATGGCGTTATCACTTGCGTAAGTTTCTCCATCAGTTCCTCGGACTCGCATTCTTCATTGGTGCACTGCACGGTTTTCTGATGCCAGGCACACTGTCGAGTACTCTGTGGCTGATGTGGCCTGTACTGTTTTTGTGTTCATTGGGTGTATTTGCGTTTCTCTACCGTACGCTCTTTGGTAAAGTGCTCGTACATCGGTATCGCTATACGGTGAGTGCGGTCAATCGACTCGATGACACCATTACTGAGATTGTGATGTGGCCAAAACAAGAATCAATGCACTACGAGTCGGGTCAATTTATTTTCATTAGCTTTAAACATGGCGGCATAAAGAGTGAGACGCACCCATTTTCAATTAGCTCGGCATCACACGAGAAAGTACTCCGTGTGACAGTGAAGGCGCTCGGCGACTACACCACGAGTCTCAAAGACTTACGGGTGGGTGCAGAGGCTCGAATTGAAGGCCCGTTCGGTGCATTTTCTTACATTCATGGCTTTAACCTCAATCAGATTTGGGTTGCGGGAGGTATCGGTATCACGCCATTTTTAAGCATGGCGCGACACCTTTTTGCGAATACCCATACTGGTCACCATGTAGATTTTTACTACTCTACACGCACTAAGCAAGAGATGATTTTCCTACCTGAACTTGAAAAAATAGCGGCCGCATATCCTCAATTTCGTGTCATACCATTTAATGCTGATGAGAAAGGTTTCATCTCGATGGATGCCATACAAAATCACAGTACAGAAATCATGGGGAAAGACATCTATGTGTGTGGACCACCACCCATGATGCATAGTATTGTAGGGCAGTGTCGCACTAAAGGTATTCCATCACGTTTTGTGCACTGTGAAGAGTTCAAACTTCTATGAAAAATGCGTTTGCCATTAGCGCTGCTGCTTTCTGGATACTCGTATCTGGGGTGATTGTTGTAGGCTTCGTGCAAGGTCCTTCTTCAACCGATCGTCCCACCCAGGCGCTGACCACCACAGTGCCGGGTGAGATATATGATTTTGCACATATTAGTATACACAACACCAAAGACGACTGCTGGTTGGTGATTGATAAAAAAATATATGGCGTGTCGCAGTATATGCCGTTTCACCCCGGTGGCGTGTCTGCCATTTTGAGTAGCTGTGGCGAAGATGCAACTGTTGCTTTCAATACTAAAGGAGTGCAAAACCGCCCGCACTCACGTGAGGCGAGAGCTGCACTTGAAAAATATTACATTGCAGATGTGAATGCACCAATCCCCGTGAAAGCTGCATCTTCTGATGGTGGCACGTCGGGTGTGATCTCAAGTAGCATCTCCTCACAAGAGTACACAGCTATGTCTATTGATGCTCAGGTGGTATCCACGCAAGACGTCAGTGTGCGCAAGACCGCTGGAGTGACCGGGCAAAAGCTAGGTGTTGCACCACTGGGTACGCAAGGTAAGGTGCTGGCTACCGAACGTCTCTCTGATGGTTCCTTCTGGGTTAAAGTGCAATACGGCAACGGTCAGACCGGATGGTCTCTTTCTAGTTTGTTATCCACGCGGACTACCACCCCAACTTCCGCTGTTACTCCTACAAAACCAACATCGCCTAGTGGGGCCAAACTCACCACCACTTCGGTTGCGACGCACTCACGCGCCTCAGACTGTTGGATCATCGTCAATAATAATGTCTATAACGTCACTGACTATATTCCTTTCCATCCTGGTGGCGTTTCTACTATTACCAACTACTGTGGCAAAGAAGCAACTACCGCATTTAATACCAAAGGTGGCGGCAGTAGTCATTCTGCTAATGCTAAAACACTCCTCGCCAAATATTTGATCGGTGCGCTTGGTGCAGCGACTCCAAAACAGACACCTACATCTGCGCCTACGGGAACAGTTTCTTCACCAGTGGCGGCAGGCGATGCGCAAGCTCCTACAGTGGTAATTGTGCAGCCAGTATCTGGAGCAACACTAACTACTGACACTAAAATTGCGGTCACGGCGAGCGACGTCGATGGTATTGCGAGTGTTGCGTTTAAAGTTGATGCAAAGAGTTTGCGCACAGACACCACGTCACCCTATAGCACCAACCTTGTTCTTGCTGATTATAGTAATGGATTACACGAGATTATTGCTATAGCAACAGATAAGAAAGGGAAGACAGCTGAGGCGCGTATCCGAGTAACTTTTGCAATCGCGAACACGGCGACCCCTGTCGTGAGTTCATCACTTAGTACTGCCAGTGTAGCGACTCATGCGAGCGCCTCAGACTGTTGGATCATCGTCAATAATAATGTCTATAACGTCACTGACTATATTCCTTTCCATCCTGGTGGCGTTTCTACTATTACCAACTACTGTGGCAAAGAAGCAACTA
>JBJOQE010000058.1:0-12449 GCA_046050105.1 Candidatus Parcubacteria bacterium | reverse complement strand
TGCTCGACTTTGTGGAGCCCAACGACCGGGGTATCCACAAACGTGAGGTGTTCACCATTACCGATGAGGAGGTGGCTGCGCTTGAAGCAGATATTGCGCGTATGGTCGATGACCTAAGCTCGGGCGCATTCTTGCAAAAAACCTCTACATCGGAGGATGCAGAGGTTCGTGCGCTCGCTTCGTTGCTTTCCAAGAGGTTTATCTAAGAGCAGTGAAGACATCCTTGGGTTCTTCTAAGAACCCCCTTCGATTTGGGCGAGTACATTATCAATGGTCTGTTTTACCACTGCGTATGGCTGCGCACCATTGATGACGGTCTTTTGGTCGCCCACGATGATGAAGGTGTGTGGCGTACCACGGGCGCCTGCTGCGGCAGCTTCTTGTATGCTTGCGTCAATCTTCTCTTTCATCTTATTGCTTGAGTAGCAGAGCTCGAACGCGCTTTGGTCTGCACCTGCTGCAAGTGCGTACTCTGTGATACGTGATATCTCGGTAAAGTCTTGCACGGTCTTTTCGCTAAAGACGCGGTCGGTAAACTTCCAGAAGCCATCGTTTCCTGCAGATTCTGCGACACACTCAGCCGCCATCGCAATCCTTGGAGCATTTGGGTGGAGTTGTGCAAGGGGAAGGTGACGGTATGACCACGCCACTTTGCCGCTCTCACCGTATTCGCGCATGACCTGGTTTAAGGTGTCGTGGAATTGCTTACAGAATGGGCAGTCGTAGTCGGAGTATTCAACGAGAAGGATCGGTGCATTTGGGTTGCCGCGGATGTGGTCTGTTTCGTCGACCGCGCGGAATACTACGTTCTCTTCAGTCGGTGCCTCGGTTGGGTTTTTCGCAACCCCAGTATTTCCACCATTTAAGTAAATTGCACCGGCAATGAGTCCTGCAGCAATAACAATGGCAATCGGTACGGCAAGCGATTCGCGAGCCGCCTTCGGTGCCTCGATGGGCGCCGGGGTATTCGTGGTATTTTCCATGTGAAAAAGTATACCATGTACAATTCCGCACCAGCCTCACCGTGAGTGATATACTACGGGTATCTATGGGAGAAACCATCAATGCCATTATTTTAGGACTTGTCCAGGGAACCACTGAGTTCTTACCCATCTCTTCGTCCGGGCACCTCATCCTGATGCGCGAAGCGCTCCACGAAACAACCCGGAATGCACTGGCGTATGACGCTGTGCTGCAACTTGCGACCGGTTTGGCTATCGTTGTGTATTTTTTCCCCGACCTCTGGCGATTGTTTACGGTGTTCCTCAACATGATGGGTAGCAAAGTGGTGGATGCAAAAGACAAGGGACTTATTTTTGCCATCATGGCGGGCACGGTGCCCGCGCTCATACTTGGCATCTTTCTTGAAAGTTTGATGGAGACGGCATTTCGTTCGCCGCTGCTTGTTGCGTTTGTGCTGGTGGCAGGTTCATGCCTCTTTGCATATGCAGAGTATATGAGTGGCATGAGAAAAAATGAAGATGAAATTGAAAATGAAGTGCACATGACACCTCGGAAGGGCATCCTCATCGGATGCTTCCAAGCGCTCGCGCTTATTCCTGGTATGTCCCGCTCGGGTGCAACTATTTCCGGGGGTTTGATTTTAGGACTCACACGCTATGAGGCAACACGGTTTTCATTCCTTTTGGCAATTCCTATTATTTTGGGCTCAGGAGGAAAGAAGCTCCTTGAGCTCGTGGCAAACGAAAGCATTGCGTCGCTCACGCCGATGATTATAGGTGCCAGCACTGCCTTTGTGGTGGGGCTCATCGCTATCCATTTCATGCTTATCTTTGTACGAAACCATACGCTCTGGCCGTTCATCTGGTACCGCATCGCGCTTGCGCTTGTGGTGATGGTTTCTGTGTTCAACGAGTAGGAAATGAAAAAGCCGGTCACGAGGGACCGGCTGGGCCTAATTTTCTGGGAGAGTAAAACCGAGTATTTTTGCGTCACCCTCCGTGAGCCCTTTTTCCTTGATGAGCCACTTTTTGAGACTGTGCATCATTTCATATTTCGGTAGTTCCACTGGCGCAGCACTGAAGCTGTATCTAAACACTCGCCAGCGAGTCTTCTCCTCTGGCTCGTTCTCCATGTAGTCAATGACAGACGCAAGAACTGGCAGCAGTTCATCCCACCGCATGAGATTTCTATCCCTGGGGTTGCGCTCCAAATCCCAGTTTACGCTTTTCCATTCGCGATTTTGAAAAAGCCGTTTACCACCCGCTTTGTGTTCTTTTGTGTGCCACTGGTTGAAGTTGTAGACAATCGTGAACATTTCGCCCTCCAAGAACATTGAACACTCAGGCACTATGCCTGTTTCGGGGAGACTATACGCCAACGCGTGCCGAACCGCAACGTCAAAAAACACTATGATGCATCATAGTGTTTTTGTCTGAATTAGAGGGTTGATGAGCTGCTAAAACGGAAGCGAGTGGGTCATGGCGTGGTGCTCGAAGCTGTCCCAGCTTGAAGTGTCGATGGGAATGGAGCGCAGGGTGCGGCCATCTTTGAATTTAAGCTCCTTGTTATCGCGGGCGTACTCGAAAAGGCGTTTGGTAATTTCCACATCCTTCTCACAGTATTTTTTTATCTTATCGATTGCTCCTTCTTTCCACCACATGATTGCCTGCAGACCGTGCCCACTTTTCTTCGTTTTAAGTGTTGCTTCTGCGACTGAATCCATACGTAAGCGGCGTCCAAGGGAAGTGCGAATACTTTCAAGGAGGTCGATGCTTTTAATTTTGGTAATGTCGCCGGGATAGTATTTGTTTAAAAGGGGAATATCGAAGTGGTTTGAGTTGTACCCCACCAGCGCATCGGCTTTTTCGATGATGGGCCAGATGGTCTCAAGTTCCGTATGACCAACCGTGGTGTAGGTGTCGGTGCCCGAGTCGTACACAGATGCAACGGAAATATCCAAAAGCGCCGGCTCGTGCTTACCGACGTCTTCGAATGTATTCTGCGTCTCCAAGTCGAATACTACGTATCGCATTATGCTTTCTGTACTAATACGAGGAGTTCTTCGAGAGTTCCTTTAGTGACACTGCGGTCGGAAAGTCGCTTCAGCTCCATACCGCTATCGGTGAGAATGAGTGCAAAGGTTGCGCCGCTTCTTTCGGCAAGTTTGAGTTGGTCGCCAAGCTTCTTCTCGCCAATATAGGAAGAGACCGTGATGCCGCGAGCACGGATTGCAGTGGCGACCTGTGATGCAGTATCTGTCGGTTCGCTCTCATCGCGAAGCACATAGACTGTGGGTCCAAACCCGAGTGTTTTTGGAAGGAGGTCGTGCGTCTCGAGGAAGTCGCGCATAGTGACATCGCCCATGCCAAAACCCACCGCAGGAATAGGTTCGCCGCCGAAGAGTTCTGTGAGGTTGTCGTAGCGGCCGCCACCTAAGAGTGAGCGTCGATTTTCTGGGTTTGTGTCGAAGATTTCGAAAATGGTACCGGTGTAGTAGTTGAATCCGCGCACGATAGTGGGGCTGTATTTTGCGTTTGTAATACCCATAGCGCGGAGCTTTGCGAGAACAACCGCCACTGGTGTTTCGTCAGTTGCGTCGGTGAGAAGTGGCGAGGTAAGAAGTTCCGCTTCCGCTTTCTCATACTCCTCCTGTGCCATCTTTGGCTTCGTGTCGAGGAGCTTCAGCATAGCGTTCATGGTTTTGCCTTCACGAAGGCGTGCACCAATCTCGCGCGTGAGTGCGCGGCGGTCGTTCACGCAAATTTCAAAATCACTTGCCTTAGCACCAAAAGTGGTAAGTACGGCCGAGGCGAGGGCGATAATTTCTGCATCGGCGTTTTCGTCATGAGAGCCAAAGATGTCAGCATTGAGCTGCCAGTGCTCGCGCAAGCGGCCACGCTGTGGGCGCTCATACCTAAAGAGGTTCGGAATAGAGTACCACCGAAGCGGGAAGGCGAGTTCACGGCGCTTGCCGGCAACCATGCGGGCGACGGTAGGGGTCATCTCCGGGCGGAGGGTTACCTCGCGGTCACCTTTGTCTATAAAGGTGTAGGTTTGTTCGTTTATGATCTCTTCGTTTTCCGCAGCTTTAGCGCGGTACATCTCGGCAGGCTCAAGTACTGAAGCATCATAGCGAGCGAAACCAAAAGATTCCGCTGCTTTTGCCCAAGTGTCAAAGATATACCGCTGCACGGCCATGTCCTCAGGATAGAAATCGCGCACGCCTTTGTACGGTTCGGTCCCTGGGCGGTTTTGCTCATCATTCATAGTGGTTTGATTCTATGCAATTTTACTGTTCAAAACAAGGAAGAGTGAGGTAGCGAGGAATAAAAAAAGGCCGGGAACGAAGTTCCCGGCCTCGGTTATTGCGGCTGACCAGGTGCTGAAACCTGAAGTGTCCCCACCTCAAGAAGCTTCTGCTCGAAGTGGTTGTGCACCACTATAAGTGCACCTGTTGTCAGCACTACGGTGGCAGTTGCAATTGCTACCGTAGTGAAAATGATTTTGACCATGTGTCCTCCTTAAAATATTATGCCATCTCCAGCGCCAAAAAGCAACTCTATGGTACTATTAAGAAATGCAAAGACAACTCTGGGGTATGGCAGCGGTGGCATTGGTAGTGGGCACCGTTTCTGCGTTTTGGTACGTTGGATTTCTTCCAAACTTTGACGATATACGTGCTTCAAAAGATATGCTTCATGCTCTTGCCGAAAGGAACCAGATACTCGCGCCATTCGTCTTTTCTCTGGTGTATGTCGCCGTGGTGGCGCTCTCGCTCCCTCTTGCTACACCACTGTCGCTTCTGGCGGGATTTTTGTTTGGGGCGGTGCTCGGTACATTTCTGGTAGTACAAGGCGCGACCATAGGTGCCGTGCTTATTTTCTTGCTCGCGCGTTTTTTCTTCCGCGATTTTTTTGAGGCAAAAGTTCAAAAGTTTCAGGTGAAGGTGCCGTCATTCGGCACGTTTTCTGATGTGTTGGTGGCACGCCTGATTCCTGCAGTGCCATTTTCACTCATTAATATTGTGGCGGGCCTCACGAGGGTATCGCTTCGCTCCTACACAATGGCGACTTTCTTTGGCATCATGCCATTTAGCTTTGTGTATGTGTACGCAGGGCAGAGGATTGGTGAGATTCATTCTCTTCACGATATTACTTCTTCTGAAAGCGCCATGTTTCTCTCACGTATATGTCTCGTCCTCGTGGCGCTCTATATCATTAAGCGCGTACACAGCGCGCGCACTACGAAAGTAGCGTAATCACACTCACACGTTCAACACCATACTGGTCTTGGTTCGTACCAAGAGAAGCACGTCCTCCGTATAGTTTTTTGACACGTATGGCTATTGCTTCAGTGTGTTCTGGCTCGTGCTCAATCCAGAGCTGTCCGTGTGGAAGAAGATAGTCGGGTGCATTTTCGATGATGCGCACAATAATTTCCATACCATTTTGACCACCATACAGCGCGAGGTGTGGTTCAAAGTTTTTCACACTCGGTTCTGCGCGGTCGATTTTAGGGTCGATGTACGGTGGGTTTGAAAAAATGAAATTGTAGCGCGTACCTTTCGGAATTTCTGCAAACAAGTCACCATCAAAGATGCGGGTCTGTGTGTAGTCGATACCGTTGTCACAGATGTTGCGGGTGATAGTGGCGTGGTGGCGCGGGTCTTTTTCTGCGAAATCGACCCGCGCCAGAGGTAGTGCATTTGCCACTGCCACGCCAACAGCTCCCGAACCCGCGCAGAGGTCGAGGACGTGAATGGGCTTATCTTTTGACCTCCCCTCAATAGCTTTGCCCACCCAGTATTCAGTTTCAGTGCGGGGGATAAGCGGCTGCGAGTCCAGCCAGATTTTCACATCAAGAAATTGCTGCCATCCAATCACGTACGCCAATGGCTCACCAGCAGTAAGTCGCTCGCAATCGACGAAAAAGCCTGGTGCTTTTTCACCGTGATATTTCTCCTTGAGGAGCCACTCGCGGTTTTTATCTACTTCCATCGCCGCATGGTACCATAGGCATCTATGAACGCACTTGAGATACATAATTTGGTGAAGACGTACCGAAGCGGTACGCAGGCAGTGCGGGACCTCTCGCTTACCATCCCCGCAGGCACGTTTTACGGTCTGTTGGGCCCGAATGGCGCGGGGAAGTCAACCACCATTGCGTGCATTACCGGCATCTCCATGCCAACCTCGGGCACCATCAAGATATTTGGTATTGACGCGGTGAAAGACTATAAAGAGGCGCGTCGCAAGGTCGGTCTCTCTCCGCAGGAGTTCAACATCGATTTTTTTGGGAAGGTCCGCGACACCCTCTACTATGTAGCAGGGTACTATGGCCTTCGTGATGCCGAACGGAACAAGCGTGCCGATGAACTCATTGAGCGCTTCGGTTTAGAGAAGTATGCCTACACACCATTCCATCAACTCTCTGGTGGCTTTAAACGCCGCGTTGCAGTAGCTCGCGCTATGGTGCATGACCCCGAGCTTCTTATTTTGGACGAACCAACCGCAGGAGTGGATGTTGAGCTTCGTATTGAACTGTGGAAAATGCTCACGGAGCTCAACCAAGCGGGGAAGACCATCCTCCTTACCTCACACTATCTCGAAGAGGTAGAAAAGCTCTGTTCTCGTGTGGGCATTATTAATGCCGGGAAGCTTTGCCTTGAAGACTCAAAAGATGCGCTCATAGCAGGAGGAAAGACACTTGAGAGCGTCTACTTGGAAGCAACTAAGACCATCAACGCAACTACTGGTGTATGAAAGCTCTTATGAAATCAATGGACATAAATTGGATTGGACTCTACGTTCTTATACATCGCGACGTGAAGCGTATCTTTCGCGTATGGGTGCAGACCATCGCCTCGCCGCTTATTTCTGCAACACTCTATATATTCATCTTCGGGAAGGTGGTGGGTTCACGCATAGAAGAAATTGCCGGTGTACCCTATATCACCTTTGTGTTTCCCGGCATTTTGGCAATGAACATACTCACCTCTGCATTTATGCATTCGAGCTCCACCACAAACTTCCAGCGCTTTATGAAGACCATTCAGGAAGTGCTGGTCGCGCCCTTTTCACATATTGAAATGATTTTCTGGTTGGTGGCGGGCGGGGTAGTACGGGGACTCCTCATCGCATTTGGTGTGCTCGCCATTGGCGTTGCCTTTGGTGCGGTCACGTTCGCACATCCATTGGTATTTTTGTTCTACGCAATTTCTGTGGCGATTATTTTCTCGCTTCTCGGCATCATCACGGGGCTCTGGGCAAACAACTTCGAACAGCTTTCGATGATAAACACGTTTGTCATCATGCCGTTCTCCTACCTTGGGGGTATGTTCTACTCGGTGACCATGCTCCCTAATGCAGCTCAGGTACTGGTGCACCTCAACCCATTCTTCTATTTCGTTGACGGTCTGCGATACTCCATGACGGGCGTTTCTGAGGCAAATATGTATGTAGGCGTTGTGTTCATGTTTGCGCTCATCTTGGGACTTGGTGCGTTTGTGTATCATCTTCTGAAGATTGGTTGGAAGATTAGGGAGTAGCAGACAGTGTGATATATCTCATTTTCTTTGCCACCATCATTATAAAATCTCTCATCATACTTGTATGTACGCCTCGCATTTTTATTCCTTGGTTTCGCGAATCTGAGGCATCTCACGCAGTCCTTGCCTTATATTTGGCGTTTTGTTAAGTTGACAGCAGGAAGGAGAGTTCTATGCCGAAATTCGCAACACTTTGCAAAGTCACCAGACTGAAAATAGCACTCGATGAAGCTGAAATCATCAGCGTGCCGCGGGACACTCGAAAGGCAGCGCCGGCAAGCAAAGACTCAGTGAAATCGCCGAATCAAAAGAAATGACCAGCGCATTACCTGCGCTGGTTTTTATATTTGCTATGATGTTAGACATGCACAGAAAAAGAATCGTTGCGGGAATACTTCTCATTATTGCGTTTGCTCTCGTATTCGCACTGTTGTGGTACATGAAGACTCATATTCGTCTCGTGACGAAAGAGGAGCGAAGAACGGTGGTGGTGTCGGAACTCGGAAAAGCACTCGAGCACTACTACGATGAGTACGGGCGCTACCCTGTGGTTGATTCAAACGAAGCGCTGATGCGCGAACTTTCCGCAAAAAAATATTTTGAAAATGACGTGCGCATCGATGTAGTGCGTTACGTTCCCATAAACTACGGGCAGACGTACGAGTTGCAGTAGCAGTCCGCTCGTAATTGGCAGGTCAGTCATCATTTTCAACCATTCGCTCGCCAGCGCTCGTTGAAAAATGCACTCAAAGTGCATTTTCGAGAAATATGCTCCCAGCATATTTCTCTGGCTTCGACGAAAATTTTTGCTTCGTTGCACTACTCAAAAAACCGGCTTTTCGTCTGCAGATGCTTGTAAATGACAACTGACCTACATTACTCGCTCGTAGACGAGCAAAAGAAATTCCAGGGAAGTGAGTCTGCATCATTTTCAAGACTTACGGAGACGGCCGCAGCCGGAGCATGCCGTATCTTTAGGCGCGAAGGACATCTGGAGTACTTGTTTTTAATAGCAGCCTACAGTTGCTTGAAATACTGACGCGCCACAGCATGACCGGCCGTCGAGTATAGTGCTCCGTCCGCTGGGACGGAGATAACGGTTTTGAAAATGAAGCAGACGAACGAATTGCTTTCCACAGTGTGCATGAAAGAAATTTCTCAAGTACATGTACACTAGTGGTAATGGACCACGCTCATTTGTACGAACAAGCTCGTTACATGATGCAGAAAGGAAAGGGAATCCTTGCTGCTGATGAAAGTGTCTCGACGATGAACGAGCGCCTTGCGGCGGTGCTTGTTGATGAAACTGCAGAGATGCGCCGGGTGTACCGCCAAGTGCTTTTTACAGCGCCTGGTATCGAAAAGTATCTTTCTGGCGTCATCTTCTATGATGCTTCGATGCGCAATTCAACCGACGACGGCGTGCCGTTCCCAGACGTACTCGCTGCTCGTGGCATCATGCCTGGCATCAAGGTAGATAAAGGACTCGTTGATATTGAAGAATTTCCGGGAGAAAAAATCTCTCAAGGTCTTGATGAGCTTGATGAGCGCATGTGGGAATACGCAAACCTTGGTGCATACTTTGCAAAATGGCGCGCAACGGTACCTATTTCTCCTACCACACCAACTGAAGCGGTGATGGTCATGAACGCGATGATACTTGCCCGCTACGCTTCTATCTGCCAAAAGGAGGGTATTGTGCCTATGGTTGAGCCTGAAGTGCTCATGCACGGAGACCACGACACCAACCGCTCGGAAGAGGTGACAGCGCGCGCGCTTCAAATACTCTTTGCTACACTTCGTGAGTATAAAGTTGACTTGAAAGCCGTGGTGCTCAAGACCAGTATGGTCCTCGCAGGTGATAGTGCAAAGCGACAAACACCTCCAGAAGAAGTTGCTGATGCAACGTTACGCACACTCCGTATGGCGGTACCGTATGACGTGCCTGGCATTGTGTTCCTTTCAGGTGGGCAGACCCCAGTGCGTGCTACGGAAAACCTCCAGGCCGTTGCCTCCCGCGGCACACAGCCATGGCCAATTACGTTCTCTTACTCTCGCGCCATTGAAGAGCCAGTGCTCGCTGCATGGAAGGGGAAGACAGAAAATGTTGAAAAGGCACAGAAAGTGCTCCTCCATCGCCTCAAGATGAACTCGCTCGCGGCACAGGGGAAGTATGAGTCCAAAATGGAGAAAGAGCTCTCCTAGCCCAACCACCACTACATTTTCTTAGTTGGGTGCGCCGCAAGACATTCATCGTAGATCAATCTACACCTTTTCATCTCCTTTTCTCCTCGAAACCGATGCGATATTGAAGCTAGGAGCGTGGGAAAATACAGAGTCATTTCGAATAAAAGAAAATCCCCATCGAATGATGGGGATTTTCTGTGTGCTACTTCTTTTCTTTGTAGACGGTATGCTTCTTGGCAATCGGGTTGAATTTCTTCATCGAAAGCTTGGTGGCGGCGAGGGTCTTGCGGTTCTTGAACGAGTAGTAGGTGTGGCCCTTGCCTACGCCTTTTCCGTCGCCTTCTGATACCAACTTTATGAGTCTATCCTGTGACATAGTGAACCTAGAATAGCAGGTAAATATAAGACAGTCAAATGAAACCGCCCCTCCGTGAGGAGGGGCGGTTTCTATGTGCCTTGCGCTTATGCGCGGCTGACCTTCACTGCTGACTGGCCCTTTGGAGAGTCTGCAATCTCGAATGAGACTACATCACCTTCGCGAAGCTCGTCAAACATGACGCCGACGAGCTCCTTCGCGTGGAAGAAGACATCTTTCTCGGCACCATCCGGCTTGATAAAGCCGAAGCCTCGGTCTGTGAGGCGGACGATTGATCCTTTCATTGGATTTGTTCGAATTGGAATACTGCTAACCTCAAAACCATCTTTAGCGGAGAAGTCCGACCTCACTACCACGGCAGAAAGCGTTTTGATGCCAAAATCCTACCACGCCCGCTCTTTAGGGTCAACTGCCTGGCAAGTAGACATGTGTAAACAAATGTGTCATAGTGCCAACTAGAAGAGGAGAGTCCAGATGAAGAAACACTTTTTTGGGATGAGCTTGTTGTGGGTATTGGGCTCGAGCACAGCATGGGCAGAATTAGCCCCGCTGCCGTATCAGGATTTTCCAACCGTCCTTAGAGAGGCGATACAGACAGGGGATGGTGTGCAGGTAAAAAATCTCCCGTCGTATCTGTGTGCTGAACCTGGCGATGTGCACGTTGCACTTACGTACCTCACGGAAGGTAGTGCGCGTGCTGAGATCTTGGCTCTGGCGCGTTGTGCACCGCTTACTGTTGAACATACTATTCGTATACAAAAGGTGTATTCGTACAGTATTGCGGCAACGGATTCGTGTTACGCGTACGTTGTGGTTATCGTGGACTCACAGGATGTGCATCTCATACTTGATGCGCGCGACTCGACACAGTCTGCGCAGGCAGTGCCAATCAAAAACGGAGCTCGTTGGGTAGTTCGAACGAACGTGGATGGCACCAATTGTTAAACTTCAAAGCCGGACTTGCCCCGGCTTTTTTCTATGTGAACCACCGTGTCCACAGCCCATAGCCAAAGGGGAGTTTGCGGTAGGTGCCGATGCGTGTGCGGTGTATGGAGTAGGCGAGGCCAAAAGAGCCGAGGCGTTCGCCAAGTGCTTCCGCAAGGGTGCGCATATAGGTGCCCGAGGATACCGTAGCGACTATGGTGACGATCGTGAAGGGTTCGGTGTGTGCAAGGAGAAGCTCGTCCCAGCGGGGCATAATGATACCGCGGCGGAAATCGGCACCGAGGTGTTTCCGTGGGTCAGTCACTATAGGTATCCGCCTGATGCGTTCTTGGATGTAGGCATGTACATCTTTTGCTGACACTTCACGTATGATGTTACACGAGATGCGCTTCACGATTCCTTGGTAGGTGGGGATGTCGGCATCGGCGATTTCACCCTTTAAGGTGAGCTCGTGAAGAGGGATGCCGCGCACCGTGCGCGCAGAGAATCGCGGATACTTAAAGGTATGGGTACCCAGGAGTCCTCGCACCGCATCTTTGATGGTTTGGTTCGTCATGGGGGGATGCGGCGGAGCAAGCTCTGCCATGCCTAAAATGTCGCCGGTGTCTGTGCGGGCACCAAGAAGCACTTCTACGCGATACTCTTTATCAAACCCGTGGTATGCCGTTTGGCGTTTACATTCATCACCCATGAGTACCAGAAGCTTACCCGATGCCATTGGGTCGAGCCGGCCGGCATAGGCTAAAGGCACACTCTGCGCGATGCCGGTACGTACGCGCCACACTTCAATTGCTTCAAGGGGAGTTTCCCCCACGTGCTTTTCGATAACTGCGTAGCGTTGCATAGCTATGACTGTACCTTAAGTGCACGAAAAAATCCTGGTATGGACCAGGATTTTTTCGTGCGTCACCAGAGTGACTATACGTCTGAGTCGTTTGATTCTCCTTCTTCCTTAGGAAGGGTGGTTTTGCAGCTCGTCTTTGCTGTTGTCTTGAATGTTGCCCACGCGCTCTTCTTTTCTCCGGACATGGTCTTGCGTGAAGCCATGCGGTCTTTGCGGAACTCCATCCATGCCGCCTTCACTGCAGAGTTGCGAGCCTTAGCGTCGGTGATGCCCCACGCAGTATTAAGAGCTGCCTTTCGGTCGGTAAGCGCTGCCTTCATTGCGGTGGTGTGCTTGTCGTATGCTGCGCCCACTGCTGTTTCGCGAACGCCAACTGCCGTCTGCATACAGGTAAGGTCAACAGATTTAGTAGAAGATGCATGATGGTTCGCACCTTTGAGTCCGTTATGCGCTGATGCCGTGCTTGGCATTGCAAACGCGAGGAGGCCCATAATACCAACGCCGAAGGCGAAAGCGAGGAATAATGTTGAACGGTCTGTGGTGGTCATAGCTTTAAATTGTTATTTACTACTATATGGTTAGTATCG